>DASSLE010000223.1:0-2152 GCA_035689725.1 Pseudolabrys sp. | reverse complement strand
CGCACGCTGCAGATTACCATTATCTGGTTCGCCTTCTTTACGTTTCTGTGCGGGTTCGCGCAAAGTTACACGCAGCTTTTCATCTTCCGCGCATTGATGGGACTTGGCTTCGGCGGTGAATGGGCAGCCGGCGCCGTACTGATGGGCGAAGTAATACGCGCGCAGCATCGCGGCAAGGCGGTCGGCAGCGTGCAGAGCGGCTGGGCGGTCGGCTGGGCTATCGCGGCTATCATGGCCACCTGGTTTTTCAGCGTGCTCCCGCAGGACACCGCCTGGCGTGCATTGTTCTGGGTCGGGCTATTGCCGG
The DNA here is from genome assembly GCA_035689725.1 of Pseudolabrys sp. Taxonomy (GTDB): domain Bacteria; phylum Pseudomonadota; class Alphaproteobacteria; order Rhizobiales; family Xanthobacteraceae; genus Pseudolabrys. The sequence goes on along the minus strand of DASSLE010000223.1, from coordinate 1,845 downwards.
CATTCCTCGTCTTTTTCGTGCGGCGTTTTGTCGACGAGCCAAAGGTGTTCACGGCGACACAGGATAAGTTGACGGCAAAGGGGACGACGGCGAATTTTATGGAAATTTTCTCGCCCACAATGCTGAGGACAACGATTCTGACGTCCATGCTCGCGACCGGTGCGCAGGGCGGCTATTACGCTATTGCGACTTGGCTTCCGACCTATCTGCGCACAGAGCGCAAGCTTACCGTGCTTGGAACCGGCGGCTATCTCGCCGTGATTATCGTCGGCTCGTTCATCGGTTATCTCGTAAGTGCATATCTCGCCGACCGGATCGGACGTCGGGCGAACTTCATCCTATTTGCCGTCTGCTCGGTATTGACCGTGTTTGTCTATACGCAGCTTCCGGTCAACGACACGATGATGCTGATCTTGGGTTTTCCGCTTGGTTTTTTCGCCTCGGGCATTTTCTCCGGCATGGGCGCGTTCCTCACTGAGAATTTTCCGACGCGCGTGCGCGGGTCGGGGCAAGGGTTCGCGTACAATTTCGGACGTGGGGTAGCGGCGCTCAATCCGTTCTTCGTCGGCGTACTCAGCGCCACGCTGCCGCTCGGGCAATCGATTGGCATCTTCGCCGTGATCGCCTATGGCATACTGATCTTTGCCGCGCTGCTGCTGCCGGAAACAAAAGGACGTGTGCTTACCGCCGATGCCTGATCCGGTGTTGCTTGGTCGGGGGTGACGGGCCGAAATCAACCGTTGTCCGTTGTTACTCCAATAGCGGACAAAGGCGGACGCAGCCAATTTAACAACAGCGATGTTCCAGAGGTCGCGCTTGTGCGGACCGGTCCACTAGCCAGCCGGGTAAGCTTTTTCCAGCTATTTAAGCTCGGATAGCCACCGCGCCTTAAATTCAGCCATCGCTTTGTCACGCGTCGCCGCGTATCCGCGATTGGCAGTCGAGGGTTTGATTTCGCGCGCCGTGATCATCCACAGCCATTCATGGCCTTTCCGCGCTTGGGGGTGGCGCACGATGCGCCCGACAACGCGTCCGGCAGCGTTGCGTACAGCGTAGTCATCGGGGTCCCGCGTACCGCCATGGCTCTTGCTGGCGCGGGTGAGGGTCAATCTTTTTGGCAAAGCCCCAAACCTGTCGTCCTTCGATGGGCGCATCGCCGCGATGCTGGCACTACGCGGTCGTGGCCATTTCGGTGGCGTGGACGTAGCTGCGGCTTAAGCCGCGGATTCTTGGATTCGATGTAACTCACGAAGTGCATCGAGGCGGTTTTTTAATGTCTTGGGTAGTTCGGGGCTTCTCTCGCCTATCGATCGCGATTTCGCCTCCACTCTGCGGACCGCCGTCTCGAATGCACTCAATTCACTTATAGACTCCAGTGATGGTTTTTTTGCGTCGCTTCCGTCCAAGTGTGCAATGAGAATTCCTCGCGCGTGCTTGTACAGTTCTTGGCGAGCCTGGGCGTTATTAATTTCCAATCCCGAAACTGCACGGGCAAGGGTGGGATAGTAATCAGCCATTGCGGACTGCCTCCGACTCAATGACTTCGTATGATATCGGCGGGGACGTAATAATTTCTTAATGGATTGAAAGCGGATTTCCGCACGAGGTCATGTCCGCTTTACCGCGGACATGTGCGGTGCAAACCGTCATGTCTGCTTTGGGCCAATAGCCGACATCGTAATCCACGATTTCCTATTCGCGCGCTCTGGGTGCAGCAGCTCGCTTCCCCTTGCCGTCTCCCGTAGGCGCCGACTGCATTACTCTACTCTCGATCGGGCTCGGGTCGCGCAACAATTTTCACATCCCCAACCCTATAATCTCCCGAGCTCAGTTCTTTTCCGCACT
>DASSLE010000222.1:0-3096 GCA_035689725.1 Pseudolabrys sp. | reverse complement strand
TAATTCTTCCAATCGTGCAGAACGTGAACGATTTCCATGCGCTCAGCCGCGCCCGACGAACGGCATCTTGTTGGCCATGACCGTCATGAACAGGACATTCGTGTCGAGCGGCAGGCTCGCCATGTAGACCACGGCGTTGCCGACATGGTCGGCCTCCATGCGCGGTTCGATCATCTTGCGACCGTCGGGCTGCAGAACGCCTTCGCCGTGGACCATGCGCTCGGTGAGCGGTGTCGCCGCATTGCCGATATCAACCTGGCCGCAGCAGATATCGTATTGCCGGCAGTCGAGTGAGGTGGATTTGGTGAGGCCGGTGACCGCGTGTTTGGTCGAGGTATAGGCGACTGAATAGGGCCGCGGCGCATGCGCCGAAATCGAGCCGTTATTGATGATGCGGCCGCCACGCGGGTTCTGGCTTTTCATAATCTTGATGGCTTCCTGGGTGCACAGGAACATGCCGGTCAAGTTGGTCGCAACGACGTTCTGCCATGCCTCGAACGGCAAATCTTCAAGCGGCACCGCCGGTGCGCCAATTCCGGCATTGTTGAATAGGACATCGAGGCGGCCGAAGGTCGATTTCACGGTCGCAAACAGCGCGAGTATTGATTCGCACTTCGAAACGTCTGTCGGAACGGCGAGCGCCTGCGCTCCGGCCGCGTTGATCTCACCGGCGACCTTGTCGAGCATCTCCTTGCGGCGGCCGGCCAGCACCAGATTGTAGCTGGCTTTAGCGAGTGCAATGGCCACCGCACGGCCCACGCCGGTTCCGGCTCCAGTGACGAGAGCGATTTTTGCGGATGCCGCCATCGGATGTCCTTTCTTCGCGAAAATTTTTAGACGCCCGCCATATCATAAAAGCGCACGCACGCCATCACCGCCGGTGCAGTGCGATCTGGTCGGCAGAAACGGAACTTTAGCTCGCCAAGGCTGCCAGTTCGGCAGGCTGGAAGGCGGAAGCTAGGGGACAAAGCTTGCTATTCGCTTTCGTTTCGCTTTCGTTTTACTAAGACCGCACGAGGGTCCACGCCAGGAAGGTCCAATTCGCCCAGTTCTGTTAACTGGCGGTAAAAGTTTAATCGGCGCTCCGAGAAGTTTAATTAATTAATTGGAAAACTCCGGCCCTCGGTTCGCGGTAACGCTGGCAGAAACCGCTCAGGTGGAACTGCGATAAGGTGGACGCGGTATCGCAATGTGCGCGGCGCGCAGCGCGCCCGACCAACGTTCGCGCAGATCCTGGAAATAAGGTTCCCCGGGCTCGATCCGGTAATTCACCTCTGCATTGCAGGAGTCTCTGCGGACGACCAGGATGTCGATCGGAAGCCCGACCCCAAGATTAGAGCGCATCGTAGAATCCATGGAAATTAGCCCGATCTTGAGCGCGTCATAGAGGTCGGTGTCGAAACCGATGGCGCGGTCGAGGACCGGCTTGCCGTATTTGTGTTCGCCGATCTGAAGATAGGGCGTGTCGGTCGTGCACTCGATGAAATTGCCTGCCGAGTAGATCATGAACAGTTGCAGGCGGCCGCCCTTGATCTGGCCGCCAAATAAAAACGCCACTTCGTGATCGACTTCGGCCGCAGCCAGTGCCTTGCTTTCGGCGGTCTGCAAATTACGGATGGTGCGGCCGATGCGCTGCGCAGCCTGGAACATGGTCGGCGCATTCATCAGTGTCTCGACCTCACCGGTTTCCGGATTTTCCACGCCCTCGGTCAGCGTCGAACGCACCGACTGGCTAAGCGACAGGTTACCGGAAGAGGCGATGGCCATGATGCGCTGCCCCGGCTGCGTATAGACGTGCAACTTGCGAAAGGTGGAGATGTTGTCGAGGCCCGCATTGGTACGCGTATCAGCGACCATGACAAGGCCGGCGCTTACGAGGATTCCGCAGCAATAAGTCATGGGCTTCACGATTTTTCTAAGTGTCAGGCCGCAAGTTTATAGCGACCTGATGGGCCCTTCGGCAATGCATCACGTTTGTGCCTGCTGGCGTGCCTGGTCGACGCGCACGGCGACAGTCAGCGTTTCGCCGCCGCCGCCAAAACGCGTGCCGCGTACGGGAGCGGCGCCGAGATAATCCAAACCAACTGCGACCCGCACATGGGCGTCGGTGATGCAAATACCGTTGGTCGGATCGAAGCCGATCCAGCCCAGGTTCTCGACATAAGCTTCCGCCCAGGCGTGGCCGGCGTTCTGTGCGGTAACGCCGTCGGCGCGGTGGAAGTGGCCTCCGACGTACCGTGCTGGAACGCCGAGGGCTCGAGCGGCCGCGACAAAAATATGGGTGATGTCCTGGCAAACGCCGCGCCGAAGCGAAAAAGCCTCCGCGGCAGTAGTGGCAGCGTGAGTTGGATCGGTATCGAAAGCAATTTCACGATTAAGCGCCGTGAGGAGCGCGTGCAATAGTATCAGCGTATCGCCATCCGTAGCGGCGCGTGTCGCTTGCGCGAAGTCTATGATCGCGGCGTCGGTTTGGGTCAGCGAGGTTTCGCGCAAGTAGAGCTGCGGCGGAAAGCGCTCGACCGCGCCGCTCACCAGGCCGTCGGTATCTTGCGTGTCGACCTCGCCCGCTACCTCGACCAGTAACTTGTTGAATGGCCCCCCAGCCGTGAACGAATGGGTAACATTGCCAAAAGAATCCTCGTGCTGATGCAGCAGGCAATCCTCGGACAGATCGATGCGCCAAGACACCACGTGCTGTCCGTCATGATCGCGCGGGGTCAGCCGCAACAGCTGCGTTACGCCGGTAGGCGGCGTGTCGTAAGCGTAGGTGGTCGCGTGCGAGATTCGTATTCGCATGGGAGCTATTGGCTGCTTCTAGCACAATGCGCAGAGCAGCGGTCGGGCACTCATGTCAGGAATTGCTCGGTGACCAGCGCGCCGAGTCGGTTGTTCTCGGTGATGAATTCGCCAATGAACTCGTGCAAGCCGCGCTGGAAAATGCCGTCCATGCGGCTGGTTTGCAGGCGCGTGCGAATGCCGCGAGCTTGCCGTTGTGCTGGTCCTTGTTTGCCATAGGCACCGGCGATCGAATCCAGATTGCGCACGATTGCCTCGTAGCAGGAGGCGAGCGAGCGGGGCATCTCATCGCGCAAAATC
>DASSLE010000221.1:0-5693 GCA_035689725.1 Pseudolabrys sp. | reverse complement strand
GTATGCTAGTTTGAACCGGTTACGATGCCTTGTCCTGAGCCTTGGGGGAGGCGATGAGACGGCGCGATTTCATCACGCTTCTCGGTCGTGCGGCAGCAACTTGGCCACTCGCTGCGCGTGCGCAGCAGGTAGGAAGGGTTTATCGCGTCGGTGTGCTGGAGACGACGTCGGCCGACCAGAACGCTGCCAATATGGATGCACTCCGGCTCGGTATGAAGGTGCTCGGGTATATCGAAGGGCAGAACCTCATTATCGAATATCGTTCGGCCAACGGTCGCGGCGAACGTTTTCAAGAACTGGCGATGGACCTGCTTCGCCTGAAAGTCGACGTGATTGTGACCCGGGGAACGCCAGCGGTTCTTGCAGCAAAGAATGCTACGACGTCGGTACCCGTGGTTATGGCAGCAATGGGCGAGCCACTCATGGTAGTTCCTAATCTCGCGCATCCTGGGGGGAACATTACAGGATTGAGTGGTTTTTCCACGGACCTAGAGGCGAAACGGTTCGAGATACTTCACGAGTTAGTGCCCCACGCCGCGCGCATTGCCGGGCTGTACAATATGGGCAACCCTGTCGTCCCTCCACAATGGAATGAACTACAGAGGGCGGCACAGATTGGGGGCGTGCAACCCCAACTGCTAGACGTGCGCAAATCTAGCGATATAGCGCCTGCCTTCGATACTGCGAGTCGCGAGCATACCGACGGGCTAATGGTGGCGATAGATGCCCTTACTCAGGCGAACGGAAAGCTGATCGCTGAGCTAGCCTTGAAATATCGGATACCTGCAATCTATGTATCCAAGGAATTCATCGAAGCAGGCGGATTAGTCGCATATGGACCAAGCTACCCGGACCTTTATCGCCGCGCGGCATCATACATTGATAAGATTCTCAAGGGTGAAAAGTCAGGTGATCTGCCAATTGAGCAGCCCGCAAAATTCGAACTCATAATTAACCTCAAAACAGCCAAAGCGCTTGGCCTGGACATTCCAGCAACAGTGCTCGCCCGCGCCGATGAGGTGATCGAATAGAGTTTGTTGCTGCGGTACAGGAATCCGCTATTGGCACAAAGCAGACATGGCAATTCGTGCGGCGAATGTCCGCTTTTGGGGGTAAAACAGGCATTGCAACTAGACGCCGTCATGTCCGCTAATGACCCAAAGCGGACATTGGGAACTGAGACATCACTCAAATACCACCAAAAAAGCGGACATTGGACATCGTTGAGGCAAAGGCAGGAACTTTTGCCATCTGATGCGCTTGAGCATCGATATGTTTGGCAAAATTCGGTTCTCGCGCTGGCTTCTGGCGGCAACCGTTTTGGCGGTAGCCGAATGCACCGGCGCGGCGTCACTCGAAATCGCCTTACCTGCCGCTCGCGCGCAGTCTTCCAGCGATCTTTTCCGGTCCAGCTGGGCGCCACCGCAATCTGACAAATTTTTTCAAAACTTATACGCGTCACAGAATTGGAGGCGGCAGCAACGAAACCCGCACCGACCAACCGACAGCTCGCGCACATCGCCGCAGCATAGAACGAAATTGAAGCCTGACCAGAACGAGCCCACGAAATCAAGAAAGCATAAGGCCGGGACTGCGATTGCCACCGTCCAAAACGTGCCGTTGCCGCGACCGCGCCCGCCGCCCTGGGCGGAGCCGCACTCCTTTGCCGAAGCGGCCGGTCCCGACTTCAATACTGCCGATGTCACCAGCGCACCAAGTGATTGCAACCAGCGACTCGCCACAATCGCCGATATCGAGTTGTTGCCAAGGCTCATCGGCCCAGGTGAATGCGGCGGTCGCGATATGGTTAGATTAGATGCTGTGGTGCTTCCCAACCACAGTCGTGTCGAGGTCAAACCTACGGCGGTCTTGCGTTGCGCGATGGCGGAATCCTTTGCTGCCTGGGTTCGCGATGAAGCGTCAGCCCACATCGCCACTTTGGGTGCCGCACAACGCGGTATCGAGACCTACGGTTCGTACGAGTGCCGCGGCCGTAACAATGTGTCCGATGCCAAACTTAGCGAACATGGCAAGGGCAATGCCATCGATGTCCGTGCATTGATCCTCGCTGGCGACCGTCGCATAGAACTCACTGATGAAACCGTCGCGAAGCCGCTTCGTGAGGCGCTGCGGGATTCTGCCTGTCATCGCTTTACCACGGTGCTGGGACCGGGCGCCGACAGCTATCACAATAACCACATCCATCTCGACATTCTTGAGCGAACTCACGGCTCTCGGATTTGCCAATGGGATGTGCATGAGCCGCCTCCGCCGGCGACCAAAATCGCAAGCGCGCACGTTAAGCTCACCACCACGTCGAGACTCGCTCAGCCGCAGTCACGCGATAACCAGACGGTCGCTGTCGGTCCTTGGGCAATCGCAACCACCTACAAGGCAAACAAGTTTGAAAGCTGCACCATGAGCCGTTCGGAAGGCGAACTTGGAATAACCTTTGTGCGCACTCAAGACGGGCTGCTGGTCATCCTCGACTCGCCGAAATGGAAGCTCGATCGAGGCAAGGCTTATTCTGTTCGTCTACTTGCCGGCTCGCGATCTGTAGATGCTAAGGCCTTGGCTGAAACGCAAAGTGTGACCATCGCGCTTGCAGATGCCAGACTCAATTCCAAGCTTCGATCGGCTAGTATTCTCGAGGTGCATGGCGAGGGGGCCACGCTGCGTGTGCCGCTGGATGGTAGCTCGCCAGCATTTGAACGACTTGAGACATGCTTCGATAGACGCGAAGCGTCAGAGACAAATCCCTTCGTGAGACGCAAGGCATCGGAGACAAATCCCTTCGTGGCACCTAGTCGGAAACGATAGAAATGCTCCCTCTGGTCAAAAGTGGACATTGCGGAAAGACAAGGGATTTCCGGGATTGGCACTCAGCGGACAATCCGACCGTACCCGCCTCTATCCGCTATTGGAGTAACAGCGGACACCAGGGCAACATCGGCGGCCATGTCTGGCCTCTGCCATAATTAGGAACTGACGGACGATGGATGGGCTTGTTCCCAAAGATGCTTAGCGGTTTTAAGCGCATTGATTTTGAGATTTTCCCACCACTTAACCTCATTCCCGGCTTGATGAAGCTGTCGATGGTGGCCGCGGCAAAGTGGAACCGTAAATTCATCGCTGACCTTAAGACCGATGGCCCGCGGTTGTGCAGACCGCGAGCGCCAGGCCGAGATCGTTCTCACGCAAATACAGGAATGTCTCGAAGCCGCCGGATCATCGTTAGCGCAGGTGCTCAAGTGCAATGTTTATTGCACGCCCAAACCTTCGCTCTTCGCGACGTTCAACAACATCTATGCCCGCTATTTCCCGAACGAGTCTCCAGCGCGCATCTTCCTGCACGTGCCCTCGTTCACCGCCCCGTTCGACATCGAGGTCGATTGCGTGGCGGTGATTTAGTGAAAAAGCGGGATTGTCCGCTATTGGCACTTAGCGGAGATGCGATTGACGGCAGCTAATGTCCGCTTTCGGGGGTAAAGCGGACATGGCTTCCGCATCGCAAAATGTCTGCTTTTGACCTTAGGCGGACTTCATCACCAAGAAACAATTAAAAGTGCTGTGTGAGTTAGCTCACAAGCTCTTTGCGCGACCGGTGCAAATATTCATATGAAAAGATGTCCGCGCAGAGGTATCCGCGCAGATAACGGGCCGGTTAGTGCGGCGTTACCATTGGATTGTCACTCATAGCGCTCGATGAGTACGCAAATGGACATGCAGCGGCGCGAATTCATCACACTCTTAGGCGGCGCGGCCATCGCGTGGCCGCTCGGTGCGCGTGCGCAGCAGGCTGTTAAACTTTACCGAATTGGCATTCTGTCCCCCGAACTTCCACCCCCTGGATTTCTTGAGGCTTTTCGGCAAGGGCTCCGCGAGCTTGGTTACGTCGAGGGGCAAAACATCGCGTTTGAGGTCCGGAGTGCTGAAGGATACAGCCAACGGCTCGCGCCGCTCGCTAATCTACTGGTGGAGCTCAAAGTCGATGTGGTCCTTGGCATAAATACACCGTCAGTGCAGGCCGCCAAGAAGGCGAGCGCGACAATCCCCATCGTCATGACGCGCATCGCTGACCCAGTAAAAAGTGGCCTCGTGCCCAGCCTCTCCAGGCCGGGTGGGAATGTTACTGGCTTGAGCTTCATGGTTGACGAGCTAAGTGGAAAGCAGCTTGCGCTGCTTAAAGAGGCTTTCCCGAGCGTTTCCCGAGTGGCCGTCCTCTGGTACGAAGCTAACCCCGGCGCAGACATTGCCGTGGGCGCCATAAAAGCTGCGAGCCGAGAGCTCGGCCTTCAGCTCCTGCTCCTCCCCGTGCATAAACCAGCTGACCTCATTGCGGCCTTCCAGGCTGCAGCCCGCGGCCGGGTCGAAGCGCTCATTGTCGTTGATGATGTGGTCACCACCCAACACAGGGTCGAAATCTTAAATTTGGCGGCGACACACTCTTTGGCTGTCGTCTCGCAGTACAGGGCATTTGCCGAGGCCGGAGCTCTTTTGGCGTACGGGCCAAACACTTCGGCCATGTATCGCCGGGCGGCCTACTATGTGGATCGCATCTTGAAGGGCGCCAACGCGGGTGATCTGCCGGTGGAACAGCCAATCAAATTCGATCTGGTCATCAACTTGAAAACCGCAAAGGCGCTCGGTGTGACGATCCCGCCATCGCTCCTGGCGCGCGCCGATGAAGTGATCGAATGAAGCGGCGAGGTTTAATGATGAAACAAATCTCCATTATTGCTGCCGCCATGGCGCTGACAGTCGCGTCAAGTACGGCCATGGCAGAACCACAAAAACGGTCTGCATTTGATAAAGCAACCAATCGCGCGAAGGCGCTACGACCTTCCAAGACGGTTCCCAATTCATACGAGGACAAGCTCAGGGAATACGAGGAACTTAAGCGCCAAGGTTGGTACAAAATAGATAGTTCTTGATTCCGTGGAGTGTCTATTAAAAACGCAGGGTAAGTAAAACACATCACATTTGATGCTCGGCAGTCACAAGAATGCTGCTGTTGGAAACGCCGCGATTGTCTCGCAGCGCGAGAGTCCGCTATTGGCACAAAGCGGACATTCGATTGGCGTCGGACAATGTCCGCTTTCGGGGGTAAAGCGGACATTCGGACTTGTCGATGATTCAACCTCACGACGGGTTGGATGAAATTTTTTCGAAAGGCCACAAAAATGCGAGCAACGGATCGTCGACATGAAGGCGAATGGACGGTAATCTAACTCTTCGAGAACACGTGATGCGTTATCTCCCCGCAGTGCTTGCTTGAGGAGAATTTTATGCAGACCGCCCGTGAAATGCCCGTGTCGCTACCTGACCGTCCGATGCTGCACGCGCTCGCCAAGTGCTGGTGGCTCCTGTTGTTGCGAGGCATCGCTGCGATTGTGTTCGGCGTTCTCGCATTCACCTGGCCTGGACTGACCTTGGTGACGCTGGTGCTCCTGTACGGCGCCTTCGCGCTCGTCGATGGCGTGCTTTCGCTCGTCGCTGCTTTCGCCGGCAACGCCAAGCCGGTCCCGACCTGGTGGCTCGTCGTGGTCGGGCTCCTGGGCATCGCTGCCGGTGCCGTGACCTTTCTGTGGCCCAGCATAACCGCGATCCTGCTAGTGCTGTTCATCGGTGCCTGGGCACTGGTACATGGCATCTTCGAGATTATCGGCGCGATCCAACTGCGGAAGGAGATC
>DASSLE010000220.1:0-5296 GCA_035689725.1 Pseudolabrys sp. | reverse complement strand
TCCGGCCGCTTGCTGGTGTCGAGATTGTACACCGCGACTGTAGTGTCATAGCCCTGCGGGTCGGTCACCGTCCATTGTTTGAGCTGCATGTCCTTGGCGCTGAACATGATCATCAGCCGACTGGTACCAACGATGCCGTTCTTTTCCTCGACGACGACCGTCGCAAATACATCGTCGGCATAGACCGCGACCAAGTGCGTGTCCTTCGTCAAGTCAACACGGTCGGCGAGGAGAAAGCGCAATGGCGTCTGAGACAATGGATAGACGTCCTGGGTTGCCAGCCGACGGTCGCGTACCACCACAGACGAACCATCAGCGATAAGCTCTATAGGGCTCGGGTCGTCGTATTCGAAGCGCACCCGGCCCGGCTTGGAGATGAAAAACTCACCCTGAGTTCGGCTCCCGTCCGGACCGACCTGGATAAAATTTCCCGTCAATGCCTGGACACCGGAGAGATAGCCGTTGACGCGATCGACGATGGCGCGCTGTTCCGAAGTGAGTGTCCCTGCGGAGCCAGGCTTGCCAAGCAAGGCGGCGAAAGGATTGGTGACAGGATTGGGTGCTTGTGTCGCCTGCGCTACAGGGCCCCGACTCGGGGGCGCAGGTTTGGCTGCGGGAGTGGCGACCGATCCAGTGGTATTTGACTGGGCTTGCGGCGCGGACGGGCGTGAAGCCGGGAGCGGAATTGCCTGGGCGAATGCCGGGACCGAGAGGCAAGCAAATAACGCGGCAAAGACCAGTTTTTGGCCAGTTCGCGTCTTGTGGTGTGCCGCCATCACTTCTCCGCCTCGCGCCCCCGCAGTATCTCAATAAACCTATATGGGCCGGCTGTGGCGATTTCGCGACCCGTCCGCCTCGGTCCGGATTCCGGCTTAATAGCGAACTAGACGATTCTCAATAGCGGTCGTCAGCGGGATTTTCGGGGATCAGGATCTCGCGCTTGCCAGCATGATTCGGCTGGCCGACGATGCCTTCTTCTTCCATCCGCTCCATGATGGTAGCGGCGCGATTGTAGCCGATCTGAAGGCGGCGCTGGATATAGGAGGTCGACGCCTTGCGATCGCGTTTCACGATTGCGATCGCCTGTTGATAGAGATCGCCGCCTTCGGCGAGCCCCATACCGGTCGCGTCGAATATGGCGTTGCCGTCCTCGTCTTCGTCGCCACCGGCGGTCACTTCTTCCAGATATTCGGGTGTGCCCTGCGACTTCAGGTGCCGCACGACCTTCTCGACTTCGTCGTCCGACACGAACGGTCCATGCACGCGGCTGATGCGCCCACCGCCGGCCATATAGAGCATGTCGCCTTGGCCGAGCAGCTGTTCGGCACCTTGCTCGCCGAGAATGGTGCGGCTGTCGATCTTAGAGGTGACCTGGAACGAGATCCGGGTCGGGAAGTTCGCCTTGATGGTGCCTGTAATCACGTCCACTGACGGGCGCTGCGTCGCCAGGATGACGTGGATACCGGCGGCGCGGGCCATTTGCGCCAGACGCTGGATGGCGGCTTCGATATCCTTGCCGGCAACCATCATCAGGTCGGCCATCTCGTCGACGATCACGACCAGGAATGGCAGCGGTTCGAGTTCGAGTTCTTCTTTCTCGTAGATCGCTTGGCCGGTTTCCTTATCGTAACCGGTATGGACAGTGCGGGTAAGCGTCTCGCCTTTTGCTTTCGCCTCGGCGACGCGCGCGTTATAGCCTTCGATATTGCGCACGCCGAGTTTCGACATTTTCTTGTAGCGGCCCTCCATCTCGCGCACCGCCCATTTGAGCGCGACTATCGCTTTTTTGGGGTCGGTGACGACGGGCGTGAGGAGATGCGGAATGCCGTCATAGACGGAGAGTTCGAGCATCTTGGGATCGACCATGATCAGGCGGCATTGGTCGGGGCGTAAACGATACACCAGCGACAGGATCATGGTGTTGATCGCGACCGACTTGCCGGAGCCGGTGGTGCCGGCGATCAGCAGATGCGGCATGCGCGACAAGTCGACGATGACAGAATCGCCGCCGATAGTTTTTCCGAGACAGAGCGGTAATTTTGCTGCGCTTTCGTTGTAGTCAGCGCCGGTCAACAGTTCGCGCAAGTAAACCTTCTCGCGGGTCGGATTGGGCAACTCGATACCGATAGCGTTGCGTCCCGATACCACCGCGACGCGTGCGGACACTGCGCTCATCGAACGGGCGATGTCGTCGGCAAGCCCGATCACGCGCGAGGATTTGATGCCGGGCGCCGGTTCGAGTTCATAAAGCGTGACCACCGGGCCGGGATGTGCGTTGATAATTTCGCCGCGCACGCCGAAATCCTGCAATACGCTTTCCAGGGCCGCGGCGTTGCCGTCGATAATATCGCGCGACAACGTAGCGCGTTCGCTGGCGCGCGGTGCGGCCAACAGATTGAGCGAGGGCAGCGTATAGCCATTACCGGAACGGCGGACGGGCGTTCGCACCGCCGCGCGCCTGCGCGGCGCTGGCAGGTCGTCGTCATCCTCGACGTCGTCTTCGAAGATGGGTGTGCGCCCGTCAAAACGCGGCTCCTGCCGCGGTCCGCGCGGTGCGGGCATCGGGATGCGCGCACGCCTATCACCGCGGATCATGCGGCCGATGCGCGCCTTCCAGCTCAACAGCGCGTGCACAATCATGCCGAGCCAGGCCGAACCATGATCGTCGTCGGCTTCGTCTTCTGCGACGTCGTCGTCCTCGGCGATATCGCGCGCGGACGTCTTTTTGGCCTGTGATCGCGCACTGGCAGCCAGCACCAGCGTCACAGCTGTGGCGAAGCCAAACACGATGCACAGCACAAACCGGGCGAACCCTGAGAGTGGCGCGCCGAACACTATCGCCGGCAGGCGCAGGAGGGCGTCGCCGGCAACACCGCCGAGCCCAGTCGGAAGCGGCCACGAGCCGATGTGTGGGAACGTAGAAGCGAAGGCAGCCGCGAGGAATGTGGCAACAATCCACAGCAGGCTGCGCCATTTCTCGCCCACAGGTTTATGCGAAAGCAATCGCCAGCCGAGCAGCGCTTCCGGTGCCAGAAGCAGAATGGAAGCCAGCCCGAGCAGCTGCATTGCCAAGTCGGAGAAAATCGCGCCGGGAAAGCCAAGCAAGTTATGGATTGGCTTCTGGGTGGCATGGCTAAGCGAGGGATCCTGCACCGACCATGTCGCAAGCGCGACAGCGCCGAGGAGCGACAGCGTGATCAGCGAGAGGCCGGCAAGCTCGCTCAGGCGCCGTCGGATGATGTCGCGGAAATGCTCCGAGACGAAGGCGATGATGTCGAGGCTGCGATCTGCTGCCCGCATGCGCTACGCGTCCTTTTGTTTACGCATGTTCTTGTCCGAAAACCGGTTCCCGCTTTTCGTGATCATGCGCTAGCCGAGCACAGCGACGAGGCGATGCAGCGCCTCCGCCGTGGCTGCCTTGTCTTGCACCATGGCGACGCGGATATAGTTCGCGCCGGGATTGCTGCCGTCCGCCTGCTCGCGCGCGAGATAACGCCCTGGCACTACGCGCACGCCGGCTTCGGCCCACAGTCTCTTGGTCACGATCTCGCCGCCGCCCTGTTTCGAAACGTCGAGCCAAAGGAAAAATCCGCCGGCCGGACGCTCGTAGCCATAGCGGTTACCGATGATCTGGTCGGCAAGATCGAACTTGGCGGAATAAAGCTTGCGGTTTTCCCGCACGTGCGCCTCGTCGCCATAGGCGGCAATCGCCACATGCTGAGCTGGCGTCGGCACTTGCGGCGCAGCCACGTTGCGCAATTCCAGATAGGGACCGAGGAAGCGCCGGTCGCCGGCGGCGAATCCAACACGCAAACCGGGAAGGCTTGAGCGCTTGGACAGCGAATGGAACACCACGACGTTCGCGAAATCGGGCCCGGCGGCTTCCAGCATGCCGGTCGGTGCGAGCTCGCTGTAAATCTCGCAATAGCATTCGTCGGCGAACACCAGGAAACCGAAGCGGCGGGCGAGGGCCGCAAGCTTCTCGAGATAAGCGCGGTCGGCAACGGCGCCCTGCGGATTGGAGGGCGACGCGATGTAGCAGGCAACCGTGCGCGCGAGCAGCGCGTCGTCGAGCGCGTCGAGATCGGGCAGGAAACCACTTTTGCGTGTCGCGGGCAGATAGACCGGCTCGCAGTCAGCTGCGAGCGCTCCGGCGGCATAGGCCGCGTAAAACGGATTGGGAATCAGCATCGCCGGCGTGCTGGCGCGACGCGTGACCCAACGTCGCGCGGCGATGGCCGCAAGGAACAGACCTTCGCGGGTCCCATTGAGCACCAGCACTTCGCTTTCGGGATCGACCGGCCGTGCGAGCTTGTAGCGGCGGCCTAGCCAGGCTGCGACCGCGCGGCGGAAAGGCTCAATGCCTTTGTTGGCAGGGTAGCGTCCAAAATCCGCAAGATGCGCAGCGAGCGTCGGCCCCACGAAGGGCGGCATCGGATGCTGCGGCTCGCCGACTGATAGATTAATGGAAGGCTTGCCCGGCTCGATGCCGGCGATCAGGTCGGTCAGCCGCACGAAGGGCGAACGAGAATCGACCGCCGGAGCAGTAGAAGAGGCAGGCTCGCGCTTGGCGGTCATCATAGGCATGCGTCGACACAGCGGGCTTGGCCCGCGGCCAGGGGTTTAGCCACAATAAAGAGGGCGAGGTTAAGACCCGATTAACCATCGGAAATTGGGCGGGTTTTTCACCGGGAGAGCAAAAACCGAGCCCAAAAGAGAGAGGCCCCGGTCCTTGCGAACCGGGGCCTCGACGGAAGGGACAGTGCCGGGTTTCCGCCCCTACCGCTTAGCTTGCTTCAGTTACTGCACGGCCTCCCCATGCAGCGCGAGATCGAGTCCTTCGCGTTCCACTTCGTCGGAGACGCGCAGGCCAATGATGGCGTCGATGATCTTGAGCAGGACCAGCGAGACAATGGCGTCGTACACGATCACGACGACGATGCCCTTGACCTGGTTGATCATCTGCGCCGCGTTGCCTTCGATCAGGCCGGCGGTGCCACCGTACTCGGCGATCGCGAACACGCCGGTGAGCAGTGCACCGACGATGCCGCCAACGCCGTGGACACCGAAGCAGTCGAGCGCGTCGTCAGCACCCAACAGGCGCTTCAGGCCGGTGACGCCCCAGTAGCAGAACACGCCGGCAGCGACGCCGATTGCCATTGAACCGACCGGGCCGACGAAGCCCGATGCAGGTGTGATGGCGACAAGACCGGCAACTGCGCCCGAGCAGATGCCGATGACCGTCGGCTTGCCGCGCGCCATCCATTCCACCAGCATCCAGGTGAACGCAGCGACA
>DASSLE010000219.1:0-9120 GCA_035689725.1 Pseudolabrys sp. | reverse complement strand
AGGAAGATGCGTTCTAGAGTGCCGATGAACGCGCCCTCGCCGGTAAAGGCGAGGCTGTAGCCGACGATCGCCCACAGGATGGAAACCAAGAAAGTGGCGGCAAGACTTTGCGCCATGGTGGCCAGCACATTCTTCTTGCGCACCATGCCTGCATAGAACAATGCAAGGCCGGGGATCGTCATCATCAATACCAGGCCAGTGGCACCAATCATCCAGGCGGTGTCGGCAGCATCAATCTTGGAGCTTTGCGCCAATGCCGGCGATGTCGCGATCACCAAGGCCGCCGCGGTACCAAGGCGCAGGTACGCCCATGTCATGTCATCTCTCCAACTTTGTCTACTGGTTTGCTAGAGTGCGTCGACGTCGGTTTCGCCGGTGCGGATGCGCACGGCTTGTTCAATCGGCATGACGAAAATTTTGCCGTCGCCGATTTGTCCGGTCCGGGCGGCCGCGGCCAGCTGGTCCATCACCTGGTCGAGCTGCTCGCTGGCGACGGCGACCTCAAGCCGCAATTTGGGAAGAAAATTCACGGCGTATTCGGCGCCGCGATAGATTTCAGTGTGGCCCTTCTGTCGCCCGTAGCCTTTGACCTCGGCCACCGTCATGCCGTGAATGCCGACACGCGTGAGGGCCTCGCGGACCTCGTCGAGTTTGAAAGGCTTGATGACAGCAATGACGAGCTTCATGGATTTCTTCCCCCCGGGTGCGCCTGTTTCGTGCACTATTTTTTGCGCATGGTCCTCCCCGAAAACCGGTTCCCACTTTTCGGGGACCATGCGCGTTAAAACCCGCCTCGGCTTGGGCCGGCACGGGCTCAATTGCGTAAGCTAGCGACCGGCGGCCTAAAGATTAAGCGGGCATGTTGCCGTACCCACAGGGAGGACGCCGCATTTGTGGGCACAGTAGGTCAAGGATGCTGACTCATCTGTCTGGTTTAGGTGAGGCAAGCCCGAGTTCAGCGATTGCGCGGCGCAAGACGGCGCGTACCTGGCGTGCCGTCATTCCGGGCTTGATGCGCGGATCATAGAGCAAGGTGAGCAGAGACCGGTCGTAGCCCGTCAGGTAGCCAACCATGCGATTCTGGTTGAGCGTGGTCCATGGGATCTGCCGGTCGTGGTTTGAAAGCCCGAACGCATGCAGCAATTCATGGTAGGCGCAGTCGCGGAATACATCGTCACCCTTGTCGACAATGATGAATGACACTGAGTGCACGATTTTTCCATCGAAGGTCGATCTGACACTGGTCATGCACTGTGGATCGGTGCGCGCGACGAAGGCCTTGGCAATTTTTGCGCCGAAGGCGGCCTGTAGCGCCGAGCGAAAATCTTTCTCATCAATCAACCTCAGCTCGATGTCCGCTGAAGCGGTCGAAGATGCAATGCTCAGTTCCAGATTGGGAACGGCGCGTGCATATTCTTCAATGACGCGCGACATTGCATCGATGCGATCGACCGTGCCGCCGCCAATGACTCGCGCGCGGATCGGATGGTCGAAGCGGCGGATGCCGAGCGGGCGGGCCCCGATGCGCAAATCGGATCCGAAGGCGAGCGCGATGAAACCGTGCGCAAGTTCTGCAACACTAAAGCGGGTGTATTGCGCCGGCGCGCCTTCCAGCGAACCGGCCGGTGCAGGCTGTTTGCCCGATGCGCCAAGCGCAGCCGTCGCGATTGAAATCAGAATAAAATAGCCCACGAGCAACCGCTTCATTGTGCAGGTCAAGTTTCTCGCCGCTGTCGTACCAAGCCTTCCTGGGCCACCGAGGCAACAAGCGTCCCGTCGCGCGTAAATATAAGTCCGCGCGCAAAGCCTCGCGAGCCGTGCAAACTCGGCGAGTCCTGCGCATAAAGCAGCCATTCGTCGGCCCGGAACGGCCGGTGTAGCCACAGCGCATGGTCGAGACTGGCGGCCATGAATTCTTTTTCAAACAGCGTGCGTCCGTGCGGCGCCAGCGCCGTGTCAAGCAGCATCATATCGGAGGCGTAAGCCAACACGCATTGATGGATGGCGGGAGCGTCCGGCAATTTGCCGGTGGTGCGAATCCAGATGTTGAACTGTCCGCCAGGAATTTTCTTGCCGAGATAACGCTCGAACTCGACCGGCCGCAGCTCGATCGGTCGTTCGCGCTCGTAATAACGCCGGACCGGATCTGGCATCATCGGCAGTAATTTTTCGCGCATGTCGGTGTCGCTCGGAAGGTTTTCAGGTGGCGGCACGTCCGGCAATTTGGCCTGATGATCGAGACCGGGTTCGTCGGTGTGGAACGACACCAGCATCGAGAAAATTGGATGTCCATGCTGGCGTGCAGTGACGCCCCGCGTGGTAAAGCTCTTGCCGTCGCGCATGCGATCGACGTCGTAGATGATCGGTACTTTGGGATCGCCCGGCAGCAGGAAGTAGGCGTGCAAGGAATGCGGCGGCCGGCCATCGACGGTGCGCACCGCGGCCACCAACGCCTGTCCGATCACCTGACCGCCAAATACGCGCTGCCAGCCGACCTGCGGCGAGCGGCCGCGGAACAGGTTCACTTCCAGCGGTTCGAGATCGAGAATGTCGAGCAAATCTTGGACGGCGGAGGACATGAGGGAGCCCGGAATAGGTCAAAGTCTGTCCTCAACCTGCTATGCTGTGGCGAGATTTACAAGGAATGTGCATGAGCAAGGTCAGGTCCGCGCATCAGCCAGCCGAGGTTGTTATCGGCGGAGCCGGGTTTGCCGGCCTGGCCCTTGCCATCGCGCTGCGCCAGGGGCTCGGCGACGCCTTCACGGTGGTAGTCATTGATCCAGCGCTAGCGCACGCCCAATCGAAGGACCCGCGCGCCTCGGCAATTGCCGCTGCCGCGCGGCGGCTCTTTGAGGTCATCGACGTGTGGGATGCGGTCGCGGCCAACGCGCAGCCGATCCTCGACATGGTGGTGACCGACTCAAAGTTGGACGATGCG
This sequence comes from Pseudolabrys sp., assembly GCA_035689725.1. GTDB lineage: Bacteria > Pseudomonadota > Alphaproteobacteria > Rhizobiales > Xanthobacteraceae > Pseudolabrys. The sequence continues at coordinate 6,182 of DASSLE010000219.1, read as the reverse complement.
GTGCGGCCGACATTTCTTACCTTCGGCGGCGAAGTGGAGGAGGGCGAGCCGTTCGCACATATGGTCGAGAACCGGCATCTGGTCGATGCACTGGTTGCAAAGGCAAAAGCGCTCGGCGTCGATTTGCGCGCGGGCGCAGTCGCAAGTTTTGAAAATGCCGGCAATGCAATCGAAGTTGCGCTCGCCAACGACGAGATAATTCATGCGCGCCTGCTGGTTGGCGCCGACGGTGCCAATTCGAAAATTCGCGAGCAGGCCGGCATCGCGACGCATGGATGGAATTATGATCAGTCGGCGATCGTCACCACGGTGGGGCACGAACGCGAGCACAATGGCCGCGCTGATGAACATTTCCTTCCCGCCGGACCATTCGCAATTCTGCCGCTGACTGGCAAACGCTGCTCGATCGTGTGGACCGAAAGCGCGGACGAAGCGGCGCGCATCGTCGCGCTGCCGGACAATGAATTCCACGCCGAATTGGAGAAACGCTTCGGGTTACAGCTCGGTGACATCAAATTGATTGGGCCACGGCGCGCATTTCCGCTCGGTCTATTTACTGCACGCACATTTATTGGCGAACGGTTGGCACTGATTGGCGACGCCGCGCACATCATCCATCCGATCGCCGGGCAGGGATTAAATATGGGCCTGCGCGATGTGGCTGCGCTGGCCGAAGCGATAGCCGATGCGGCACGCCTTGGGCTCGATCCCGGCGGGCCGGATGTCCTTGAACGCTATCAACGCTGGCGGCGCTTCGATACCATGACCATGGGTATCGCCACCGACGGATTGAACCGGCTCTTCTCAAATCATTCCGACGTGCTGCGGCTCGCGCGCGACATTGGTCTTGGATTGGTCGAACGCATGCCCGCGCTCAAGCGCATGTTCATCCGCGAGGCGGCAGGTTTTACCGGCGATGTGCCCAAGCTGCTGAAGGGCGAAGCGCTTTAAAGCTTTTCCACCTGTTCATTCCCGCGCAAGCGGGAATCCGATGCTTGCTGCTCTGGGTCCCCGCTTTCGCGAGAACGAGCGGAAAAATTTAGTTGAGCATTCGTCGTACGATCGCGTCGATATGAACGCGCGCGCAGTCAATCATTGGAAAGCCGGCATTGCTCTCCGTGAATACCATTGAAAGGTCAGTACCGGCGATCAACACCGACTGCGCGCGATCGCGCGTGAAAAATGTGCGTGCGATTTTGCGCAACTCATCCGCTTGCGCATCCGAACCCCGGCCCTCGACAAAATCTTTGTAGATCAGATGGATTCGTTCGATTTCGTCCGTTTTGGGCATGACGGTTTCAATGCCGTTGAGGCAACCAAACATACGCGTTTCGATGGTGAAGCGTGTTCCGAGCAGCGCGACGCGTTTCAAGCCTCGCGCACTCACCGCCTGCTGCACTTCAGTCAACATGTTAATCAATGGCAGCGGTGATATGGCGGTGAGCTGCGCTGCGCAGATGTGGGGTGTAGCGGCCACAATGCCAGTGAATTCAGCACCACCCGCCGCCATATTCGCAATCAGATCGGCGAGATAGCGTGCGAGACCGTCGAAATCCTTTGCGGTTACCGCGGCATAGACACGATGAATGTCAGCATGGGCGATCAGCAAGCGCGCTACGCGTCCATGTCGCTCATGCGCAGCGACCAACTCTCGATAATAGTGGACAGTCGCGCCGGGTCCGAGGCCGCCGATCAGGCCAAGGCAGCGTCCTGCCTTGCCTGCGTCACTCATGACAGGGGAACGCTGCCGACGTGATCCTTAAACGCCTGGCGCGATGAGATCGCGCCATACCAGCGGTCAAGGTTCGGCATCGGCGGCCGTTGCGGCACCAGCTGTACGAAGCGATAGCACATGATACCGACAGGGATGTCGCCGTAGGAAAATGCGGGACCGGCGACGTATTGGGTCTTGCCCAGCTGCGCGTCGAGCATCTTCATCGCGGCGGTGGTTTTTTCCTGCGAGGTCTTGATCGCGGCCATGTCGCGTTTTTCCGGTGGGGTCCGGATCAGGCCCCAAAAAGCGGCAAAAATCGCAGGACCCACCACCGATAATTGCCAATCCATCCACTGACTCGCCAATGCACGCTGTTTGGCACCCTTCGGCTCGAGCACGCCGTTCTTGTCGTGCTTGCCGGCGAGGTAGCGCACGATCGAATTTGATTCCCACAGCAGGAAGCCGTCTTCTTCCTCAAGCGTCGGCACAAGCCCGTTTGGGTTCATCGCGAGATAAGCCGGCTCCTTGTTCTTGCCAAATGCGCCGCCGACGTCGATGCGTTGATGTTCGAGCTTGAGCTCACCCACCGCCCACATCGCCTTTTGCACGTTCGACGAAGTATTGCGGCCCCAGATCTTGATCATTGCTTCCTCTCCAGGATTTCTCGTTCTCTTTTATCTGTCATGGCCGGGCATGTCCCAGCCATCCACGTCTTCGTGACTTGCCGGCCCTTAAGACGTGGATGCCCGGCACAAGGCCGGGCATGACGGTTAAGTACAGTTCGCGCCGCCTATTCCAGACGACGCGCTTCTTCCGGCAGCATGATCGGTATGCCGTCGCGGATTGGGTAGGCGAGCTTGGCCTTTCGCGAGATCAGCTCCTGCTTGTCGGCGTCGTATTCAAGGGGCCCCTTGGTCACGGGACAAACGAGGATTTCCAGCAGTTTCGGATCGACACTGCCGGTGGGCCGTTCTGTAGGGGGGACGGTGGGCATGGATTTATTCCCGGCGAATTCGCCGCCCTTATAGCACGACCAGGCTAGTCATTGCAGCTGTGGCTCGCCTTCGGTGTTTTTCTTGGCAAGCTCGATTTCGGTAATAGCAATCAGAATTTCAGCACGAGTTTTCAAGTCGGGCGCTTCCAGCAGCGCCTGCTTTTCCGCCGTGCCATAGGGCGACATCATCGACAGTGCATTGACCAGGGCCTCGTTCGGCGCCTTTTCGATCCCTTCCCAATCGGCCTTCAGATCATTGGCTTTGAGAAAATCGGTCAACGCCGCGAGCAGCGCCGCGCGATCGACGACATTCTCGCCCTTGCGCGCGATGAAATCGTCAGCGAATGGCGCGTAGGTGACGCGGCATTGCCGGTACGGCGTGGCGACTTTCAGCTCTTCTTCGACGCGGAAACGCGCAACGCCAGTGAGCTCGATCAAATAACGGCCATCGCCACTCTCGGCGAGCTGCGTGATCCGCCCGACACAACCGATCTTGTAGAGGCGCGGCTTGTCGGCCGGACCGCCATGAGCGGCGTCCGGCTGGATCATGCCGATCAATCGGTGACCATCGCGCAATGTGTCGTCGATCATGGAGAGATAACGCGGCTCGAAAATATTGAGCGGCATTTGTCCACGCGGCAAAAGCAATGCGCCCGGTAGTGGAAATACCGGGATCACTCCGGGCATTTCGATCGGCCCGCGATATTGAGCGTTCATCGGCATATTCGCTTTACTCCGCCGCTCGGTGCCGTCGCCGGGGGCGAACCCTTACGCGAACAAAATCGATGACAGGCACTTGCGGCCGTCCACTGTGGCGGCATCGGTCGCGCCCCACGCTTCAAAGAACTGCACGAGCTGCTTGCGCGCGCCGTCGACGTTCCATTTGCGATCGCGCTTGATGATTTCGATCAAATGTTTGACGGCGTCGTCGCGTTTGCCCTTGGCGTTGAGCGCGACAGCAAGATCGAAGCGCGCCTGATGATCGAGCGGATCGGCGCGCACTTTTTCTTCGAGCTCTGCCAAGGGCCCGAGCGACTTGGCCTGCTCGGCAACCTCAAGTGCTGCGCGCGCTGCGGCAACGGCGGCTTCGTTGCGCTTGGCCTCAGGCACGAGGGCGAGCGTTTGCTTGGCTTGTTCGAGTGCGCCGGTTTCCACGTAACACCGCGCAAGCCCAGCGAGCGCGTGTACGTTGGTGCCGTCTTCCGCAAGCAGCTGTGCGTAGATTTCGGCGGCGCCGGCAGCATTGCCTTCAACCAGCGCAGCATCGGCCGCTTTTAGTAAATCCTTTTCCTCGGCCCCGACTGCGCCTTTGGTGATGCGCTCCAGGAACGCGACCACCTGGCTCTCGGGCAATGCGCCCATAAAGCCGTCGACCGGTTGGCCATTTGAAAAGGCGATGACCGCAGGGATCGACTGGATGCCCATCTGGCCAGGGATCGCCGGATGCTCATCGATGTTCATCTTGGCGAGTTTAACCTTGCCCTTGGCGGCCTTCACGGTCTTTTCCAGGACAGGCGTGAGCTGTTTGCAGGGCCCGCACCAAGGCGCCCAGAAATCCACCAGCACCGGCTGGCGTCTGGATTCCTCGATCACGTCTTTCATAAAACCTTGTGTGGTCGTGTCTTTGACCACCTCGGTTGCTGTCATTGCCCCGCCGTCTTGCAGCATATTCCCTCGCCTCATCCGGCCACGAATGGCCCGAACACTAGAGTTCCATTTCGGATTAGATGGGTTATCCAGGAAGCTAACGCAATCATCAAGGCATGTTCGAGGCGCGGCCCGAAAGACGCTCAATTCGGGGGATATGGCCAGTCGATTCGAGGAATTTCACAAGGTCTTCGCGTTTTATCGACGTGGTCATGGTGTTGACCAGAGGGTGATAGTTCAGTTTCTCGTGCTCCATCATGGCGGCGTCGAGCACCACGGTCACGCGGTCTTGCGTGTCGTTGATAGCGGCAAACGGGGTTACCGCGCCGGGCTCCACGCCCAGGACCTCGCGCAGCAAGTCAGCGGAGCCGAATGAAAAACGCCCGGTCGCGCCCAAGCGTCGGTGCAGCCCCTTCAGGTCGATGTCGGCATCTTCCAGTGCGACGACGAGATAAATTGCATATTTCTTGTCACGCAAGAACAGGTTCTTGGTGTGGCCACCTGGAATCTGCCCGCGCAGATTTCGCGATTGCTCAACTGTGAACAATGGAGGGTGCTTCATCGTCGAATGGACGATGCCGAGGCGGTCGAGCGCAGCAAAGAGCTGTTCGGGACTTGTTGGCATCGGTGCAATAATCCAGGTTGAACCGGTGTTATTATCAATCAGGCAACCGAGGAGGCAAAAAAGATGCGCATTGCGCTGATCGCGGCCGTCACCGTTGCCACCATGTTGTTTTCTGCGCATCCCGCGGGTGCCGGCGAGGGCCCTTGGTGCGCGGTTATTTCGCTTGGCCCGGGTTCGGTCTATGAGGACTGCCAGTATTCGTCGATAGCAACATGCCGACCGAATGTGCTGGCCGGGAATCGCGGATTTTGTAACCCGAACCCGCGGTGGGTAGGGCCGGTGCCCAAGTCGCGCGTGCGTCACAAGCGCCGGGTTCAAAACGGCTGACACCTGACTTTGCAGCTAGGCGTTGTTCTATCGCTGGAAAACCGACGAGGCTGACGATGCTGCGCACTGTTCTGGTGACCGCCGTTTTTTGGCCTGCGTCCACTTCGTTGATTCAAGCCAGGTGCAAATTGTCGAAGGACCCTAGTGTGCGATCCGCAACTTTGGCAGCGACATCTCCGAAGATTGCCAGTTTCGCACGTTTGAGGAATGCCCGGGTGACGTGATCGCGGGATCCGCGGCTTCTGCAATCAAAATCCAAGGTGGCAAAGCGAACCGGCGAAACCGCGGGCGCGCCGGAAAGGTTAAGTCCGGGGTCGGTAACAGGCCCCTTGCCGTGGTTGCATTTAGGCTCCCCTTTTGGCTATAGGATCGGGCTGGCGGCCGGTATCGCTTTTCGGCCAGATATCTAACGGATGCGGGTGTAGCTCAGGGGTAGAGCACGACCTTGCCAAGGTCGGGGTCGAGGGTTCGAATCCCTTCGCCCGCTCCAATATTTATTCCAATTAACTTGGGGGTTTTTGATCTTTGCGGTGGCGTGGCGGCTCCGATACTCACGCTACCGGAAGCACACCGGAAGCATCCGGATCAATTTGGGGAAGGTGGCTCGATCGGTGGATACGCCAGCGTCCGACTCGGAGATGAAACGAATTTTTGGCGGATCTGACCAAATGCTATCATGTTCATTTCAGTAGGCGAATATTCCCAATCGCCATGGTCGCAGCGTCCTCGAATTATCGCTTTCAGCGCTCTCCCCGGCCCGTTCCTGTCGTCTATGGCAGCAATCAGAAGCCCAGCATGTATCTCTGGACTTTCGCACCCTGCGGTAATGTCGATCCCCAGTCGCTTGGAAGGGAGATTTCCGTCGCGATGAACGT
>DASSLE010000218.1:0-7020 GCA_035689725.1 Pseudolabrys sp. | reverse complement strand
TGTCGAACACGACAAATCTGGTCGGCCTCGCGGCTTTCGTCATCGCCGCGATGGGAATCAAATACGTGCCGCAGGACAAAAAGGTCTTTTCCGATTTGACGGTGAGGGAAAATCTCGAGCTCGGTAGCTACGCCAGCAAAGATTACGACTGGACCCCGGTGACCAACTACTTTCCCAAGCTCAAGATACTCATGGACCGCAAGGCCGGCTATCTGAGCGGCGGCGAGCGTCAGATGCTGATGATTGGCCGGGCGATTCTGGGCAGCCCTAAACTACTGCTGGTCGACGAGCCCACTGAAGGACTGGCCCCCAGCATCGTGACGCAGCTTAGGGACGTGTTTCGCGAATTGAGCAAGAAGACGGCGCTGGTAATTGTGGAGCAGAATCTGCCCCTCATTTGTGCCATCGCCAACCGCGTGTACGCCTTGAACGACGGACGGGTCATGGCTGAGTTAACCGATCGCAAGTCGATTACACCCGAGGTCTGTGAAAAGTATCTGTAGGTGCCCATGGGTGGCCGGCGCAGACCGGTCGCCGGTATGGACTTAGGCTAAGGCAAGTGTCGCGATGAACATTTTGCGTTGGTGGTCGGGCTTGCTGCTGGCGTTCGCTCTGGTCGCTTTGGTGCGGGTCTTTTTACCGCTACCGTTCGCCAACGAGATCATGATTTTCTCGATCTATACTATTGGCTGCAATTTTCTGCTGGGCCGCGTCGGCTTCATTTCCTTCGGCCAGCCGGCCTATCTCGCGGTCGGCGCCTATGCCGCCGCGTTTTATTTCTATTATTTCGGCACTAATCCTTATGTCGGCATTCTGATCGGGATCGCGGCTGGAATCGTGGTGTCGCTCGCTGTCGGCCCGATGTTCGTGCGATTGCGCAGTGACTACTTCGCCCTGGTGAATCTCGCGCTGGCGGTAATCATTTTTTATCTCATGCAAAAGGTGCTTGCCAACATCACTCACGGCGACAATGGGCTGTGGTTTCTCACTAATCTGTCGCCCACGCCGGTGCTCGACCTGACGCGGCCGGACCAGTTCTTCATCTTCGCGTTCCTGGTCGGCTTCATCGTGTGGGCTTTCTACAAATATCTCGATGACTCAATCTACGGCGCTTGCTGCCTAGGCGCCAAGATCAACGACGACAAGTTGCGGTTCCTCGGCTACGACAATTTTCAAATACGTTTGTTGGCCTTCGTCATCGCCAACACAACTACCGCGCTGGCGGGCGCGATGTATGCCATCTATCTCGGTTTTGTTAGCCCGGAAATCACCAGCCCGGCGCGTGCCGCCGATCCAGTGGTGGTGACGATTCTTGGCGGGGTTGGTTCGCTCTACGGGCCCCTTGTCGGCGCGATCGCCTATACCGGTATGAAGGACGTCCTCAGCAAGTCACTCGGCAATTGGGAGCTGATCATCGGCTTCCTTCTGGTGTTCATCATGCTCGCCGGTGAGAAGGGCATTTGGGGCACGCTGGAACCACTGCTGAAAAAGGCTTTTTTGCGCGTGTGGGCTGCCAGCAAGCCATCCGAAAGCGAAGGAGGCAGCCGATGATCGACATGCAGCTATTGATCACCGGCGCCATTTTTGGCCTGAGCCTGGGAAGCATCTTTTTCCTGATGTCGATCGGGCTGTCGCTTTGCTTCGGCTTGATGCGCATTATCAGCCTCGACCAGTTGCTCTATTATTCCGTCGGTGCCTACATCACCTATTCCGTCAGCCTGGCGATCGGCGATTTGTGGCTCGGCGTGCTCGCCGGCATGGTGGTCGGTGGGGTGGCCGGCCTTGTGGTCGAGCGTGTGGTGTTCAAGCGCATCTACGAGCGCGATATCACTTTCAGCATGATTACCTCGTTCGGCATTTTGATCGGCGGGGTCGGCATCATCAAATATTTCTGGGGGCTGGTCCCGCGTCCGGTACCGGTGCCGATCGCGGCGCAGATCGACATTATCGGTACCGAGATCCCGGTCTATCGCCTAGTCGTCATTGCCATCGCCTTGCTGGTTTATTTTGGCATCTGGCTATTCCTGAACAAAACCATCATTGGCAAGGCGATCCGGGCCGGCATCGAGGATGTCGAACATGTCGAAGGTCTAGGCATCAACGTCTACCGGCTGTTCTCTGTCACCTTCATCATGGCCGGAGCATTGTCCGCGCTCGCCGGGGGCTTGCACGCGCCGTTGATCATGGTCGATCCGCAAATGGGGCTGGAAGTGCTCGCCTTTGCTTTCATGATCGTGATTATCGGCGGCTTGGGCAGCATCAAGGGAACGCTGGTCTCGAGCTTTTTGGTGGGACAGGTGGTGTCGATCGGCTCCTTGATCTACGCGCCGCTCGCTCAGATGGCGCCGTTCGCCATCATGCTATTGATTCTGCTGCTCAAGCCCACCGGCCTTTATGGCAGCCCGTTGCTCAAACGCTAATCGTCAAGGCCACGGCGCAAGCACGGATCAATATCCGCTTTTGACCCATAGCGGACATTCGCAACAGCGATGGCTTTCTAGCGCAATGATGATTCCCTGTTGCCGCCGATGATTTCCCTATTGGCACAAATCCACTAAATCATTGGGGTGCTTTTCCGAACCGGCCTTCGCATTTAGCTTTGAACGCGATGTTTATTCCGATTTACCTCGGTCTCTTGCTCCCACCGCACGATAGTCTGTTGAAGGACATGAAATTTCTTTTCAGTTGGATCATCGAACAATGGATCTTTTCGCGTGTTCAATCGTGCATTGATTTCTACCCAATCTTCCGGTCGCAAGGCGTTAACAGCGGAGGGAAATAGCAACCGTTCTTCCTTTACCATGTGTTGGCGCTGATGCTCGACGAAATCACGCGCGACATTATGAAAGGCCTGCCGCAGCAACTCCCGGCCCGCCAAGATGTCCTCGACTGCCCGTGCAAATTGGCGCAAACGGTTGGTTTCAGCCTGATGCTCGGCTTTCGCATCGCCGATCTGCCTAGCGACGGCAGGATCTCGCAGCTTCAGCTTTTCGAAAACGATATCCTCTTTCGGATGATGGTAGCTCTCGGGGTAGTCTTGGAAATAATCAATGATGGCCTGCAAAATTTGATAATCTGGTGACTCGCCGCGATCGAAAATTTCCAATTCCTGCTCCAGAATGTGAAGCAGCTTTTCAATGTTTCGGTGCTCGTCGAGTAGATTCTCGATAATTCTTGACATCGATCTCGGCCAGGGGCCGTCCGAATAACATTTTGATCTGACAGCGATAATCTCTATTCGGAGGCCCTCATACTTTTGAAAACTGAACAAAATTAACGACAATCCGACGCTTGGCTTTGCGTTATGTCAAAGCGTGATTGGGTCAATTATTCGATATTTTTTCGGCGGAAAATGTTCATCGCGCTCGGGAGTCGAATAGATGGTCGACGCCGATTTAGGGTCAGGTTTCAAAATTCTGGCGCGTGAAGACTTTTCCGACGTGACTTATTCCTTGGTTATCCATCACCCGTTGATGGCGAAAGCCGCGCGGCCAGGTCAATTCGTCATTGTGATGTCGCATGAGTCCGGCGAACGGGTCCCGTTGACCATCGCGGACTTCGACCGCGCGAAGGGTACCGTCACCCTGGTCGTACAGGCGGTTGGGAAGTCGACCAAGGAGATGCAGCAGATCTGCCAGGTGGGGACTTCTCTCTATGGAGTGGTTGGGCCCATGGGGGTGCCAAGCCCGCTCGCAGGAAAGAAAAAGGTGGTCTGTGTCGGCGGCGGGCTAGGCGTTGCACCAATCTTCCCGCAGGCCCGCGGATTTAAAGAGAATGGCGCCTATGTGATCGGCATTCTCGGCTTTCGCACCAAGAACCTGATTTTCTGGGAGGACAAGTTTAGGGGCTGCTGCGATGAACTAATCCTGTGCACCGATGACGGGTCCGCGGGAATAAAGGGCTTTGTCAGCGACGGCATCAAACTTGCCATCGAGGGGCACGGCAACATCGACGAAGTGGTGGCCATCGGCCCGCCTATTATGATGAAGGCCTGCGCCGAAACCACGCGCCCGCATGCAATCAAAACGATCGTCAGCCTTAACCCGATCATGGTCGATGGAACCGGGATGTGCGGCGGTTGCCGGGTCAAAATCGGCAATGAAATAAAGTTTGCATGCGTCGATGGCCCCGATTTCGATGGGCACAAGGTCGACTTCAACGATCTGATGATGCGCCTTAAGCGCTACGCCGAAGAAGAAAAGGTCGCGCTGGATCGGTGGTCGGAAAACTGTCGGATGATGCAGCGAACCCCACCGGTATTGAAGAGCGCTGAGGCGGCTGATTCGTCATTCCCCTTGCCCGATCCCTTTGAAGACGCGTTGGGGGGATAGCGTGAGCCTCAGTCAAGGTTTCGGTATCGGTTGCTCTACGCCTGGGATGACTTGTTAACTGCACAGGACTGACGGAATGGCCAAGAAGAAAAAAACAATCCGAAGCATTCCCCAGCAGCGGACTCCTGTGCGCGAGCAGGATCCGCGGGTGCGGGTAAAGAATTTCGACGAGGTGAATTGCGGCTATTCCCTGCAAGATGCGCTCAACGAGGCAGAGCGATGCCTCTTATGCCCGGACCCGGACTGCGTAGCCGGCTGCCCCGTCAATATCAATATCCCGAAATTTATCGAGGCGATAACGGCCAAGGATTTCCGCGGTGCCTATAACGTCGTCACCGCAAGCAATCTCTTGGCGGCGGTGTGTGGTCGGGTCTGCCCGCAGGAGACGCAATGTGAGGGCGTCTGTGTGGTCGGCGAGTCACTCGAGCCGGTGGCGATCGGCCGCCTCGAACGCTGGGTCGGTGACCAAGCCATAAAGGAAAAATGGGCCAACGTTCCCTATGTCGAACCGAGCGGCTTCAAGGTTGGGATCGTCGGTTCGGGTCCCGCCGGCATGGCGTGTGCGGCGGACTTGGCTAAAGCTGGATGTGAGGTGACTGTTTACGAGGCCTTCCACCAAGCCGGTGGAGTCCTCAAGTACGGCATCCCAGATTTCCGTCTGCCCAATGCGGTGGTCGATGCGGAAATCGAAAATCTGCGCAAGCTCGGTGTCAAGTTTGAGTGCAATACCCTTGTCGGCCGGCTGTTCACCATCGAACAGATGCGCGACGAACTCGGTTTCGACGCCGTCTTCATCGGCACCGGCGCCGGCTATCCCTCAATGCTTGGCATCCCTGGCGACACCCTTAATGGCGTGCTTTCCGCTAACGAACTGCTGACCCGCTGCAACTTGATGCGGGCGAAGGAATTCCCAAATTACGACACCCCGCTTCCACTCGGGAAGCACGTCGCCGTGATTGGCGCTGGCAACACGGCCATGGACGCGATGCGCGTCAGTCTGCGCCTCGGCGCTGAGAAAGTGTACTGCATCTATCGACGGTCTCGGGCGGAGTGCCCTGCACGCGCGGAAGAGGTACATCACGCCGAGGAAGAAGGGGTTGAATTTCATTGGCTGACCAATCCAATTGAAATTCTTGATGACGGGAAGAGCGGTGTCCGCGCCATGCGCTGCATTCGCATGGAACTCGGCGAGCCGGATGATTCAGGACGACGGCGCCCGATCCCGGTGCCCGGCAGCGAATTTGAGTTTGAAACCGATCAGGTCGTGTTCGCGATTGGCACAAACGCAAACCCGATCATTGGCCAGACCTCGCGACTTCGCCTCAACAAGCGCGGCTATATCGAGACCGATGAGACACTGGCGACGTCGATGGCGGGTGTTTTTGCCGGCGGCGATATCGTTACCGGCGCCGCGACCGTGATCGAAGCGATGGGTGCCGGCCGCAAAGCCGCGCGCAGCATCAAGAACTATCTAAGAATCCGCGATTCGGAGGTCGACAATGGTGACGGGGTCAACGTTGGCACGTTCTTCGGGATTGATCTCAGAGAACGCAACTTCGCGCGTGTTCGCGCCGCCTAAGGTAGCAAGATGAACGGGACCACCGCGCAAGTTTTAGTTAAGCCGCGCTTGCGCGCGAACAAAGCCGCTCAGACCGTCCCCGACGGCAAGGCGGTGACCACATTGAGTGAGCATATTGTCGAGATCGTCAGCGATTCCGGGGAGGGTGCACAGCGGTGCGGACAGTCGCTCGGAGCGATCGCCGCGCGGATGGGCAATGGGGTCTGGACCGTCGAGATCATTCCCGCGGAAATCCGCCCGCCCGCCCGCAGCGTCGCCGGCGGCAGCGGCAATCGCATTCGCCTGGGTTCGGGCCGCGTCACCAACGGCGGCAACGAAACCGACCTGGTAATCGCCTTCAACGAGCAGGTGCTGCTCGGCCGCGTTCGCACCGGCGCACTCAAGGAAGGCTGCAGCATTCTTCTGGAAAGTATGTGGCGCGAGAGCAGGGACTCGAAAATAGCCGCGTCCTATATCGAGACCCATGACCAGCTTGTGGCGGCGGGATTCAAGGTTATCGAAATTCCGATGGAACGTGAGTGCCGCTTGATCGTCGCCGACGCCAAGCGCGGCAAGAACATGTTCGCTCTGGGCATGCTGTGCAACATCTACAGCTTTGACCTGCAGCTCGCTCGCGAACAAATCGCGCGGACCTTCGGCAAGAAGGACGCCAGTGTGATTGCCACAAACGTCAGGCTGTTGGACGCCGGCTACGAGTGGGCCGAGAAGAATCTCGATTTCAAATATTGCATCCCGGCGGTCCGCAGCACCGAGCCGCAAGTTGTGCTCGACGGCAATACCGCGTTGGCGCTCGGTGTGCTCGCGTCCGGCATGGAAGTCTGCGCGATGTACCCGATCACACCGGCGACCTCAGTGTCGCATTATCTCAGCAGCGTGTTCGAAAAGGTCGGCGGCATCGTCCACCAAGCCGAGGACGAGATCGCGGCCTGCACCTTCGCGATCGGTGCATCCTATGCCGGCAAGTGTGCTGTCACCATCACCTCCGGGCCCGGCTATTCGCTCAAGCAGGAAGCGATCGGACTTGCGGTGATGGGCGAGATTCCGCTGGTCGTTATCAACGTGCAGCGCGGCGGCCCTAGCACCGGACTGCCGACCAAGGTTGAGCAGGGC
>DASSLE010000217.1:0-4440 GCA_035689725.1 Pseudolabrys sp. | reverse complement strand
CGGTACCATCAAGTCGCGTGTTAATCGAGCGCGCACACGTTTGGCCGAGTTACTGCACGTTAACAGCGCGGAGGATTTCGGCCCCGACGAAACCACGCGAGCTGTACTTGCGAGTGGCGGGGAGTGACACCGCAGATCTATGGGGCAAGCTAGCGCAGGGTCCCAAAAAGTGGGACTGTTTGAGTTATGCGCTGGCGGAAGAGATCAGGGCTAAAAACATATCGCGCCAAGCGCCGCTTTGGCGTCACGGTCGAACCGAAGGGTTCGGTGACGCGAAGCCGCGGTAACGCCTTCGTCATCCAGAAGCATGCGGCACGGCGGCTGCACTACGATCTTCGGCTCGAGCTCGACGGCGTCATGAAAAGCTGGGCGGTTACGCGTGGCCCCAGCTTGGTGCCCGGCGACAAGCGGCTGGCGGTGCAGGTCGAGGATCACCCGATCGCCTATAACAAATTCGAGGGCACGATCCCCGAAGGCGAATATGGCGGCGGCACGGTGATGATCTGGGATCGCGGGCGCTGGCAGCCAGAAGGCGATCCGCACAAGGGACTCGCCAAGGGCCACCTGTCGTTCACGCTCGCCGGCGAAAAACTCCGCGGCGGCTGGCACCTGGTGCGCATGCATCGGCGGACGGGCGAGAAACGCGACAACTGGCTGCTGATCAAGCAACACGACAAAGCGGAGCGGTCTGCCCGCGACAAGGATATTCTGGAGGAGGAACCTCTTTCAGTTGTAACCGGCCGCACCATGGACCAGATAGCCAACGGCCCGAGGAAAGAATGGCGAAGCAACAAACCGACAGCCATCAAATCGTCGAATGGAAATGTGCGCGAGGCGAAGGCCCGATCGTCGAGAACTGCGAAGAGAAACTCTACGATGCCCAAGCGCGCGCATGCTAGCGCGTTAAAGCTCATGCGCCGCACCGAGAGGTTGGCGCCGTCTAAGGACGACCTGCCCGCGGCCGCTCGTCATGCCGCCCTCCCCGCTTTCGTTGCTCCATGCCTCGCCACCCTCAGCGACAAAGCCCCCAACAGCAACAATTGGGTGCATGAGATCAAGTTTGACGGCTACCGCATCCAGGCGCGCCTTGACCGCGGCAAGGTGAAATTACTCACCCGCAAGGGGCTCGAGTGGACCAAGAAGTTTCCCACTATCGCAGACGCGATCGCCAAGTTGCCCGCAAGAAGCGCGCTGATCGACGGCGAAGTGGTGGTGGAAGGCGACGATGGCATTTCCAGCTTTTCGCTGCTGCAACAGGACCTCAAAGCAGCACGCCATGATCGCATGGTATTTTATGTATTTGATCTTATGTATCTCGAAGGCGCTGACTTGAAATCACTGCCGCTCGGGGCGCGCAAGAATGCACTTGCGAAATTGCTCAAACGGCAGCCGGCTCGTGGACCACTACGTCTGAGTGAATCGCTGACCGAGCTAGGCACGACACTACTTCGACACGCGTGCAAGATGGGGCTGGAAGGCATCGTCTCGAAAGTCACCGACGCGCCATATCGTTCTGGCCGCGGTCATGACTGGGTAAAGACCAAATGTTCCGACCGCCAGGAGTTCGTTGTAGGTGGCGTCGTACCTTCGACGGCGGACGCGCACGCTGTTGGAGCGCTGGTGCTTGGCTTCTATGAGCGCGGCAAGCTGCATTATGCAGGGCGCACCGGCACCGGGTTCACCCACGAGCTCGCGCGTACCCTTTATCGCAAGCTTAAAGGGCTGAAGACCGCCAAGACGCCATTTGAAACTGTACCGACGGAGGAGCGCGGCGCCCGCAAGCCGATCTGGGTCGAGCCGAAAGTTGTGGTGGAAGTCGACTTCCACGGTTGGACCCATGGCGGCCGGGTGAGACAAGCGTCGTTCCAGGGCGTGCGCGAGGATAAGGCAGCCAAGGACGTGGTGCGCGAAAAAGCAATCGCGGCCGCCAGCCGGACGTCCGGCATGAAGCGTAGCGTACCCGTTAAGAAAACTGACGTCAGCGTGGCGGGTGTGCACCTTACGCACCCTGACCGGGTCTATTGGGACGATGTCGGCGTCACCAAACACGACCTTGCCGATTTTTATGTGCAGGTGTGGAAATGGATGCGGCCACACTTGGTCGGGCGGCCGATCGCGCTTTTGCGCTGCCCGGAAGGCGCTATGGGTCAATGCTTCTTTCAGAAGCACGCGCGCGCTGGTATCCCGACCGAACACCTCCATCTTGTTCCTGAAAAAGGTGACAAGATTATTTCCGTCGACGATCTCAATGGCGTGATCGCCCTGGTGCAAGGCGGTGTGCTCGAAATCCACACACGTGGCACAACCATTGACGATCGTGAACGTGCCGACCGGCTAGTCTTCGATCTCGACCCAGGCCCCGGCACTGGCTGGAAGGACGTCGTAGCGGCCGCTCGCGATGTACGGGACCGGCTTGAAAGCATCAAGCTCAAGACATTCCTCAAAACCTCCGGCGGCAAGGGTCTGCACGTTGTGCTGCCAATCAAGCCGACCCCATGGGAGGAAGCCAAGGCCTTCACCAAAGCCGTCGCAGAAGCCATGGAAGCCGATGACTCAGGCCGTTACGTCTCGACTGCCACCAAAGCCAAACGTAACAAACGCATTTTCGTCGACTACCTGCGCAACGGTCGCGAAGCGACAGCGGTTGCGCCCTACTCTACGCGTGCGCGCGAAGGCGCGCCAGTTTCAGTGCCGATCGACTGGTCTGAGCTCGGCACCTTGAAGTCGGCGAATCAATACACTGTGCAAAACTTGATGCAGCGGCTAGCGCGCCAGCGGAAAGACCCGTGGGCGATGATCGGCCGCGTCACGCAATCACTGCCAAAGCTGCAATAGAAGCGCTTAGCCCTTCTTCGTCCTCAGCCGCACGTGCGGCAATGTCGATGGAACAGGGGACGTCTTCATAGTTTGTGAATCTTTTCGTGGAACTTTTGCCCCGGCGACGTCATTTACGGAGCAAGTGGGACAGTCATTTTTTTTGCCAGAACTTCGCCACACCAAACTGGTTTCACGGGGGCGCGGACGGAGCGGACGGATGACCTTCATCAAATGGGTGGCGGCAGGACTAACGCTAGCCTGCTGCTTTACTTCTAGCGGCGTCTTTGCCCAGAGCCCTCAGCAATTTTCAGGCGTCGCCGCATTCTACAGCACATATTACGCCGGGCGGACTGCCTGCGGTGACCGTTACGACCCGAAAAAGTATACCGCCGCGCACCGCAACCTTCCGTTCGGGACACGCCTGCGCGTCACCGATCCAAAATCACATCGCAGCGTTGTTGTTATCGTTAATGACCGTGGGCCATTCAACAAAGGCCGCGTGCTCGATCTCTCGCTGGCCGCCGCAAAGGCACTACACATGACAGACCGCGGGCTGATGAAAGTAACTGCGGCAGTTGAATGACTGGGTTGCTCAGGCCGATGGTGAAATTCCGCGCGCGCTGATCGATGGTGTGCAGCGGATCCAGGTCTCTGGATTGCTCGAGGCTTCGCCCAGCCGCAGATGCACCGTATTCTC
Organism: Pseudolabrys sp.; assembly: GCA_035689725.1. Classification (GTDB taxonomy): domain Bacteria; phylum Pseudomonadota; class Alphaproteobacteria; order Rhizobiales; family Xanthobacteraceae; genus Pseudolabrys. The sequence goes on along the minus strand of DASSLE010000217.1, from coordinate 926 downwards.
GTTAAGCAACATCATGTAAATGGTTTGGCCCGTTCCGGGTTCGGGCGGCGGCACGACATAGGAGAACCAATGGCGGCTGTAATTGCCTTCGATCGCATTGCCGCCAGGTGTAACGATTTCCGGCCCGCGGATGCTGAAACGACGGCCGTCATTGTGGCACCAGTTACCGTCGATGGCATCAGCCAAAGCCGGGCCCGAAAGCACGGCCAGGAAGACCGCCGCATAGAAACTCTTTAGCCGACGTCCGATCATTACGCGCTCCATTTGACCGTCACCTTCATGACGCCGTCGGTGTGAACTCCCAGTGGTCTGTTTTGCAGTATAATATTTGGCCTACCTCCGGTCTTCTACCCCTAAGGACCCGCTCATGCCCGCTAAGCGCCCAGCGCCACGCCTCGCCCTGATCGACGAACCGCGCATGACCGACGAGCAGCGTGCGCTGCTGGCCAGTCTACGAGCCGGACCTCGTGGAGCATCGATTACGCCCCGCGGCCCTTTTGCGGCTTGGATGCATGCGCCTGCTTTCGGCGAGCTCGCACAAAAGCTTGGCGCTCATTGCCGCTACGGGACGGCATTGCCGCCTCGCCTATCGGAATTCGCTATCTTATGCACGGCAAGACTGTGGCGCGCCCATTATGAATGGTTTGCACACGCGCCGATGGCCGAGAAAGGTGGCGTAAAGCCGAAAACCATCGAAGATTTGCGTCTCGGCCGCATGTCTAAATCGGCGCCGAAAGACGAACGCGCGATCTACGATTTCGTCCAAGAACTTTACAAGACTCGACGAGTGACGGACCGAACCTACAAGCGGGTACAATCGCTGCTCGGCGATGCGGCCACTGTCGAGCTGGTCGGCATACTTGGTTATTACGCACTGATTTCGATGACACTCAACGTGTTCCGGATGTTGCCGGCGGAAAATGAAA
>DASSLE010000216.1:0-4278 GCA_035689725.1 Pseudolabrys sp. | reverse complement strand
CATTGCCTGGACCGCGCTCGTGCCCAGCGAAAAGCGATCAGCCCAATATCGTTCCTTTTCCCCGACCATCTTTGGTCTGCTCAACCATGACGGTGTCGTGTTCTAGCGCGATCTTCTTGGTTAGCTCGGCATCCATTATTTGCTCTTTAGTTAGCGCGTGCATGGCAGCGAACATGCCATCTGTACCAGCCGGACTATAGATCATCAGCATGCGCACACCGTCCTTTGCTGTGACTTGGTGCGGAACGCCCGGCGGAATGTGCACACAAGACCCTACTTGGGCGTGGAACAGTTCGTCTCCAACTTGAAAATCAGCACTCCCGTCAAAGATATAAAACGTCTCGAAGGCTTTGATATGATAGTGCGCACGGGATTGAAATCCTGGCTTGCAGTTCTCCTCGACCACTTCAAAGGTTTGATTGGTGTCGTCGCCAGTGATCTTGACGATCACTTCGTTGGCTTTGGCATAGACGTTACCTTCACCTGGGCCTGAGAACTTACCCTTTGTCGCGTTGGACATTCTTGCCCCCTCAATTGATTTGGCATTCTCAAGATGCCTCGTCTCAAATCCAAACAGACAGAAGCAACTCGGTCAATGCACGCGGCGAACATCAAGGTGGAATTAGCCTCAATGGAGATATCGGATGTCCGCTTTGGGTCATTAGCGGACAAACCATCTCGCGCCAAAATCCGCCGTTGTCCGCTGTTACTCCAATAGCAGACAAAGGCGGGGGCGGCCAGATTGTGCGCTAAGTGCCATTAGGCGACATCAGACGTCGAGCCTATTCCAGCCCCGCCTTGCGCATGCCTTCGACGAATTTGGTCATTGGCCCCGACGTGTAAGGGACGTTTTTTTCGATCCATGCAATCGAGAGATCGGGGTGCATTTCCATCAAGCGAGCAAGCGCTTCGCGCGCTTCATCGATTTGCCCGTTCTGCGCCAAACTCGCCACGTGAATCCGGTGACCTGCGGTGAATGCCGAACGCTGTTGCAGCGTCTTGTTGCTGTATTCGATCGCATCCGCATAACGCTCTTTAAGATAATGAGTGACGGCAAGACCGGTGTTGAAAATCGTGTTCTGCGGGTCGTGCGGGCTCATGCGAATTGCTTCCTCTAGATGTTTCGTCGCTTCGTCCGATTGGCCGTCGAACGCGAGCGTCCAACCGAGGTAGCCGTGGGCGGCAGCGAAGTTAGGATTGAACTCGAGGGCGCGCTGAAATTCCGCCGCCGCTACTTTGGTCTGCCGCCGCACGAACGCTACAAATCCGAGCGCGAGGTGCGCCCAAGGATCGCTGTCGTCGAGTTGGGCCGCCCGAGCGGCGAGGCGGGCAGCTTCCTGCAATTGCTGTTCTAGCGAGCTCCAGCCGAGATAGCCTGAAATCAGCTGGACAAAGGCTAAAATACTGTGTGCCGGCCCATAGTTGGGATAACGCTCAGTGGCCTGCCTGAGAATAACAATCGCGGCTTCAGTTTCAGCCTTTGTCAGACGCCAGAACAGAGAGTTCGCCTGAATCACCATGTCCCAAGCGCCAAGATCCTCTGGCGAGCGATTTTGCGAGCGGATGCCCTCCGCCTCCAGGAGTCTTGGCTCGATCGCAGCCACGACCTTTTCCGTAATTTCATCCTGCAAGGCAAAAACGTCCGTCAGGTTGCCGTCGTATCGATCGGCCCAGATATGGTTGCTGGTTACGGCGTCGACGAGTTGCGCGGTAATGCGCAAGCGGTTGCCGCTCTTGCGCACGCTGCCCTCCAGCACATAGCGCACGCCGAGTTCGCGCGCGGCGCGTTTTACGTCGACCGCCTTACTCTTGTAGGCGAACGAAGAATTACGGGCGATGACGAAAAACCAGCGTAGTTTCGACAGACCCGTGATGATGTCTTCGGAAATACCGTCGGCGAAATATTCCTGCTCGGGGTCGCCGCTCATATTAGTGAAGGGCAGCACGGCAATCGATGGCCGGTCAGTACCAGCGGATCCCGGCCTTGCGCCGGCTGTGGTACTTTTTGCAGAGGTCGGCCGTACAAGATCTGCCAGCTGTATGCGATGGACGCCAACCGGGTGTGCAATGTTCTTGACCATTTGCTCGCCCATGTCCTCGAAACCGAAGGCAAGCTTGTCGCGCACCTGATCATGCACGACTGTGGAAACCATGATGCCGCCGGGGTCAGCAAGCGCCTCCAGCCGTGCCGCCACGTTGACGCCGTCACCAAAAATGTCGTTGTCGTCGCTGATGATATCGCCGACATTGATTCCAATGCGGAACTGGATGCGGTTTTCGGCCGGCACCTCGGCATTGCGCTCGACCATGCCGCGCTCAATGTCGACGGCGCAACGCACAGCATCGACGACGCTGACAAATTCCACCAGCATCCCGTCGCCGGTGGTCTTGACGATATGGCCGCGGTGCTCGGTGATCTTGGGATCGACCAGTTGCCTGCGGTGCGCTTTCAGCTCTCGAAGGGTTCCCTCTTCGTCAACGCCCATCAACCGGCTGTAGCCAGCAACGTCCGCTGCCAGAATGGCGGCAAGCCTCCGCTCGGTGCGGGCCTCGACCACAAGATTTACCTCTCGTGCCATTCAGTATCAATCGAATCCCCACGAAACATCAACTAAAGTTGAAGGGTTTCTTCAGTGGCGCATTGACCTAGATCAATGCCGGGCAATTTCTTGCCCGCGTTCGCGTCTCGGTTGCCCGATGTCCGCTAATGACCCAACTGCGACATCCGATCCATGACGTCTGCATTTGGCAAGGCATCCAGGGTCTCCGCGCTTTTAACCCGCACGTGGATGACCATAAGCACCATCAAGCTGAGCAACGACGTCGCAATCAAATAGTAGCTTGGCGCCAGTGGCGATCCGGTTATGGCGACTAGCCATGCGGCGATGAAGGGTGCGAAGCCACCGAAGATCGGCACGCTGGTATTGTAGGCCACTGCAATGCCGGTGCTTCGCGTGGCGATCGGGAACAGTTCAGCCATCAAAGCTGGGAGCGTTCCGCTATAGGCGGCCTTAAGAAGGCTCAGCCAGCACACGATGCCGACGATACCCGCCAGCGAAGGATTGGCGACCAGCAGCACGAAGGCCGGATAGGCTGAGACCGCAAACAACAAAGAAACGATCACCATCAGTCGCACACGGCCGACGCGGTCCGACAGATGGCCGAAAAACGGCGCGCCAAAGGTCAGCAATAGACCGCCGATCAAGGTCGCAATGAAGCCGAGCGATTGCGGTAAATTCAGCTGCTTGATGGCGTAAGTCGGCATGTAAAGGATGATGTAGTTCGAGCTGGTTGAGAGGATAACGACGCCGATGCACATCAGAAGCCGATCCCAATGCTCGGCGAACATTTGGCGCACGGGCGCCTTTGCGGGCCCCTGCGCACGAAATTCCGGCGTCTCGCCGACGTGCTTGCGGATATAGAGGCCAATTGGACCGATCAGGAGCCCGAAGAAAAACGGCACCCGCCAGCCCCAACTCTCGAGCTGGTCCGCCGTCAACCAGCCGAACAGAATGACACCGAAGAAAGAGGCGAGCACAGCGGCCAGCCCTTGGCCGAACCACTGGAAGCTCGCGAAAAAGCCCTTGCGGTCCTTGGAGTGCTCGACAAGGAACGCGGTCGCGCTGCCGAACTCACCGGCCACTGCGAAGCCTTGCAACAGTCGCGCAATTAGCACAGCGATCGGCGCCACAATCCCCATCGACCCGTAGGTCGGCATGATCGCCATCAGACCGGTTCCGATCGTCATGATGACGATCGACAGCAGCATGGCGGCGCGGCGGCCCGCGCGGTCGGCGTAGGCGCCGAGCACGAGGGCACCGAACGGGCGCACCAGGTACGACACGCCGAACGTGCCGAAGGTCAAAAGCAGCGCAGTTGTTGGATCGGTGGTGGGGAAAAACAGCTTGGAAATCGTAACGGCGAAATAGCCGTAGACGAGAATGTCATACCATTCGAGTGCGTTGCCGATCGCGGCGGCGGCAAGGACCTTGAACGTGCTGGATCGATGCGGCGCTCCGGCCGCCATAGCGGTTGCTGACATTTCATCCCCTCGATCGAACTTGCGGTCCGAGATTGCCGCGAAGGGAGCGCGGAAACAAGGTAGCGACCCTGATCAATCTCAACTAGATTGCTAACGCATGAAAATTGACGTCGCCAAGATCAATCCCAACCCTTTCACGACGCGGCCCGAGATCGAAGGAACCTTCGGCGTTGTTGCCTCCACCCATTGGATAGCGACAGCGGTCGGCATGGCGACGTTGGAGAAGGGTGGCAACG
>DASSLE010000215.1:0-15084 GCA_035689725.1 Pseudolabrys sp. | reverse complement strand
TACCACTCGACGGTGGAGACCGAGGCCTGGAAGGAACTGCGCGGCGGTGACATCCGTATTGAGCAAACGATTTACGTGGAACGCGAAAGCCAGCGCAAGATTGTGCTTGGCAAGGGCGGGCAAACCATAAAGGCAATCGGTGAAGCCGCGCGCAAAGAGATTGCCCAGATCGTCGAAGCCAAGGTGCACCTGTTTCTGTTCGTGAAGGTGCGCGAAGGCTGGGGCGAAGATCCGGAACGCTACCGAGCGATGGGGCTGGAGTTTCCGAAGGAGTGATTCTTTTCGTCGTTCCAGAACGGCGCGCCGTGATTTTTTCTTATTTGGTGAGTATGGATTTTGGGAATGCAATGGGTCGATGAAGGCATAGTGCTCGGAGCCAGGCGTCATGGGGAGGCGAACGCCATCCTCGAATTGATGACGCGCGAGCATGGCCGTCATCTCGGCCTTGTGCGGGGCGGCTTCGGCTCGCGGCTCAAACCGGTCCTGCAACCAGGCAATAGCGTAAGCGCGGGCTGGCGCGCGCGGCTCGACGAACACCTCGGCAACTATACGGTTGAGGGCTTGCGTTTGCGCGCGGCGAATTTCTTTTCTGCGTCCCACGCGATCTATGGCGTCACTCATCTCGCCGCGCTGATGCGGTTATTGCCCGAGCGCGACCCGCATGCCGGTCTCTACGAAGCACTTGATGAAATTCTAGGCCATCTCGATGACGCGGTGCTCGCCGCGCCGATGGTGGTGCGGTTTGAATTGCAGCTTTTGTCCGAGCTTGGGTTCGGACTTGATCTCGAGAAGTGCGTGGCGACCGGTAGTTCCGGCGACCTTATTTATGTGTCGCCAAAATCTGGCCGAGCGGTTTCGCGTTCCGCCGGCGAGCCATGGTCGGACAAAATGCTACGGCTGCCGGCATTCCTGCGCGAACCCGATGCTATGCCCATCGGCCACGATCTGGCCGATGGGTTTGCGCTTACGGGCTATTTCCTGACGCGCCACGCGCTGGAGCCGCGCGGCCTCGAACTCGGCGATGAGCGCGCACACTTCATTGCTGCGCTAAACCGCGCTCTGCCGAGCGTTGTCTAGCTCACCACTAGTAGCGCCGATAATCGGACCGCCGTAGTAGTAGGGGCCGCCGCCGCAGTAATAGGGTCCGGGGGCGGTCCGCCAGCAGACACGGCGGGCGCCAGCCGCAGCCATAGGAACCGCAATGCCATCGCCGCTGGCAGACTAAGGCGATGTCCTGGCCCAGGTTGGTGCCGTCAATTGCGGCCTGAATGCCGATCGGCGTCGAGACCGTCATGGCCTCGGCGCGATTCGGAACGAGTGACCCCACGGCAAGAATGGCGAGCGTCGCGGCAGCTGCAAAGAACAGTCCGGCGCATTTGCTACCTCCATCCCAATAGCGTTCATCGCTTGTTCATCGCCGGACAACCGACTAGCTATCGTGCATGGGAAAGAGACTGATTCCCCCAGATAAAGGCCAGGTTGAAGAGGTTGCGCTGCGCGAGGCGCTGGAGGAGCGCTATCTCGCCTACGCACTTTCCACAATCATGAACCGCGCGCTGCCCGATGCGCGCGACGGCCTAAAGCCGGTGCACCGCCGCATCCTTTACGGCATGCGGCTGCTGCGGCTCGACCCCGGGGCCGCTTTCAAGAAATCGGCCAAGGTGGTCGGCGACGTGATGGGCAATTTCCACCCGCACGGCGATCAGGCGATCTACGACGCGCTGGTGCGGCTCGCGCAAGACTTCGCCCAGCGCTATCCGCTCGTGGACGGGCAGGGCAATTTCGGCAACGTCGACGGCGATAACGCTGCCGCCATGCGTTACACCGAGGCGCGTTTGACCGAAGTAGCGCGGCTGCTGATCGACGGCATCGACGAAGATACCGTCGATTTTCGCGCCACGTATGACGGCACAAACGAAGAGCCGATTGTCCTGCCAGCAGCCTTTCCCAATCTGCTCGCCAACGGTTCGCAGGGCATCGCGGTCGGCATGGCCACTTCGATCCCGCCGCACAACGCCGCCGAGCTGTGTGATGCTGCGCTGTTTCTGATCGACAATCCGAAAGCGCGCAGCCGCACGCTGCTCAAATTCGTCAAGGGCCCCGACTTCCCGACTGGTGGCATTATCGTCGATACACCGGAAACGATTGCCGAAGCGTACAACACCGGCCGCGGTTCGTTCCGCGTGCGCGCGCGATGGAAGCAGGAGGACACTGGCCGCGGCACCTACGTGATCGTCATCAGCGAAATTCCGTGGCTGGTGCAGAAATCGCGTCTGGTGGAGAAGCTCGCCGAGCTGATCAACGAAAAGAAACTGCCGTTGGTCGCTGACGTGCGCGATGAATCGGCCGAGGACATCCGTCTGGTGATCGAGCCCCGATCGCGTTCGGTCGACGCTGAGCTGATGATGGAATCTCTGTTCAAGCTCACTGAGCTCGAGACCCGGATTCCGCTCAACATGAACGTGCTGGTGAAAGGCCGCATCCCGCAGGTGCTCGGCCTCGCCGAAGCCTTGCGTGAATGGCTCGACCACCGACGTGAAGTGTTGCTGCGGCGCTCCAAGCACCGGCTGGCGGAGATCGAGCATCGCCTGGAAGTGCTGGGCGGTTACTTGGTCGCCTACCTCAACCTCGACAAGGTGATCAAGATTATCCGCAAGGAGGACGAGCCAAAGCCCGTCCTTATGAAGACCTTCAAGCTCAGCGATGTACAGGCCGACGCTATCCTCAACATGCGCCTGCGCAACTTGCGCAAACTTGAGGAAATGGAAATCCGCGCCGAGGACAAGGCGCTGCGTGAAGAGCGCACCAAGCTCAGATCGCTGATCGGTTCGACCCCACAACAGTGGAAGACAATTTCGGGTCAGATCAAGGAGCTAAAGAACACTTTCGGCCCGAAGACTGATCTCGGCCGCCGCCGCACTACCTTCGGCATCGCGCCGGCGCACGACGAAGCAGCGATCGAAGAGGCGATGGTCGTGCGCGAGTCTATCACCGTCGTTGTGTCGGAGAAGGGCTGGATCCGTGCATTGCGAGGTCATGTCAGCGATTTCGCTGGTGTGACCTTCAAGACCGGAGACGAACTCAAATTCGCGTTCCCGACCGAGACCACTGCCAAAATCCTGATCTTTGGCGGCAACGGAAAGTTCTACACTATAGAGGCTTCGAAACTGCCGGGCGGACGCGGCCATGGTGAGCCGGTTCGGCTCTATTTCGATCTTGAGCAGGATGCCGACGTGGTGGCGGCGCTCGCTTATCAGGGGGGACGCAAGTTTCTGGTGGCGAGCTACGGCGGCAATGGCTTCGTGGTGGCGGAGGACGAATGTCTCGGCACCACGCGCAAGGGCAAGCAAGTGCTCAATCTCAAGGCGCCAGATAAAGCCTGCGCCATGACCACGGTTGACGGTGAACTGGCGGCGGCGATTGGCGAAAACCGCAAGATGGTGATTTTTGCGCTCAACCAGGTGCCCGAAATGGGCCGGGGACGCGGCGTGCGGCTGCAACGCTACAGGGAAAAGGGGCTTTCCGACGTCACCACGTTCAAGGCAGACGACGGGCTCTCCTGGATCGACACAGCTGGTCGCAGTTTTACGCTGCCGATGAAAGAGCTCAAGGACTGGCGCGGCAATCGCTCCGATGCCGGCCGCATCGCGCCAAAGGGCTTCCCGAAGAACAACAAGTTCCGCAGTCTGCCGGCTGGCGGGAAAGGCGGCGAGGGCGACTAGAGCGTCAGTTCGTCACAAACAGCGCGCGTTCCGATTTCTCCAGTAACGCGGCTGCGGTGTCGCCGAAGAAGAGCTTTTCGGGTTTGCTCAGCAGCAACACGGGGCTGAGGTGGCCCCCTAAATGCAATTGCAAATTATTCGCAACTAGGTATGTTCTTTTGGGAATCTGGGGTTCCAGAATGGACGCGACCGTGCGCTCACCGACAAAGACCAAAGCGACCGGGTGGCGGCGCGAGCGCGGCCGCCCGCCGTTGGCGGAGGTGTTCGGGTCCGTTGCTACGCGGCCGACCGGCTCTCTCGGCAAGAAGCTCGTTGCCTTCCTCGGTCCCGGCTACCTGGTCGCCGTCGGTTACATGGATCCCGGCAACTGGGCGACGTCGCTCGCGGGCGGGTCGAAGTTCGGTTACGCGTTGCTCACCGTCGCGCTGCTTTCCAACCTAATGGCGATCCTGTTGCAAGCGCTGTGCGCGCGACTCGGCATCGGGGCGGGACGCGATCTTGCGCAAGCCTGCCGCGACGCATTTCCGCGCGCGGTGTCGTGGCCCTTGTGGGTGCTGACCGAGATCGCGATTTGCGCAACCGATCTTGCCGAAGTGATCGGCACTGCGATCGGCCTCAATCTGCTGTTCGGCATTCCGCTCGAGATTGGCGTGCTAATCACGGCGCTCGACGTATTTCTAATCCTGTGGATGCAAAATCTCGGTTTCCGCTGGATCGAGGCATTCATTGTCACGCTGATGGGCGTGATCGCACTCTGCTTCCTCGTGCAGATCGCGATGGCCGATCCCGACTGGGGCGCCGTGATCCGAGGCTTTGCGCCCACGACTGAGATCGTGCGTAACCCCGACATGCTCTATCTAGCGATTGGCATCATCGGCGCGACGGTGATGCCGCACAATCTTTATCTGCATTCGGGCGTGGTGCAGACGCGCCGTTTTGGCGACAGCGTCGAAGACCGGCGTGAAGCGATAAAGCTCGCAACAATTGATTCTACGATCGCGCTGATGTTTGCACTGACGATCAACGCCGCGATCCTGATCCTCGCTGCCGCAACTTTCAATAAAGCGGGAAAAACCGATGTTGCGGAGCTCGACCAGGCGCATGCGTTCCTGGCTCCATTGCTCGGCTCCGCCATCGCGCCGACCCTGTTCGGTATTGCGCTATTGTGTTGCGGGCTAAATTCCACTGTGACGGCGACATTGTCCGGTCAGATTGTCATGGAGGGCTTTATCGATATTCGCCTTCCGGCCTGGGCGCGTCGCCTGACGACACGGGCGATTGCCATTACTCCGGCGGCAATCGTGACCATTTGGTATGGCGAAGCTGGAACGGCAAAGCTCCTGATTTTCAGTCAGGTCGTGCTTGGTATTGCGCTGCCGTTTTCCATCATCCCGCTGGTGATGTTCACCGCCGACCGACGCAAGATGGGCGCACTCGCGGCGCCGATCTGGGTCACATTGCTGGCCACGCTCACAGCAGCGTTGCTGATCGCACTCAATTTCAAGCTGCTGGCCGACCAGTTAATCGGATAAAGGGGCCGCTACTTTTCCACCCGGCTCCAGCCTGACGGCATCAAACGCTCTTGCGGCAAGAAGCGGCCTTTGTAATCCATCTTGCGCGACCCAGGTACCCAATAGCCAAGATAGACGTAGGGCAGACCCATCCGGTTGGCGCGGTCTATGTGATCCAGGATCATAAAGGTACCGAGCGAGCGGTCGCCTTCGTCGGGATCGAAGAACGAATAGACCATCGATAGCCCGTCGCTGAGGACGTCCGTGAGTGCGACAGCCAGCATTTGCCCTGTGCTGCGTCCGTTGATGCCGGTGTCGGGACCGCGCCGCCGATACTCGATCAGGCGGGTATCGACGTGACTGTCTTCGATCATCATGGCGTAATCGAGCACTGTCATGTCGGCCATGCCGCCGTCACGGTGACGCGCGTCGAGATAGGCGCGGAACACCGAATATTGTTCGGAAGTAGGGGCGGGCGAGCGCATATCGCCGACCATATCGGCGTTGCGCTCGGCGATGCGGCGCATATTGCGTGAAGGTTCAAAGTCCGCCGCTACCACGCGAACCGACACGCAGGCGCGACAACCTTCGCAAGCCGGGCGGTAAGCAATCGATTGGCTGCGGCGGAAACCGCCATGAGTGAGCAGGTCGTTGAGTTCGCCAGCGCGTTCGCCGACCAGATGAGTGAATACCTTGCGCTCCTCTTGTCCCTCCAGATAGGGACACGGCGAAGGAGCCGTCAGATAGAATTGTGGTGTGTCGCGCGAATGCTGGGTCACTAATCAGGCCATAAATTCGATCGTGCTGTGCGCTAGCATCGCGCGCCGAACGCTCCCCGTCAAAGGCCTTTATCCAGGCCGCGCGCGCCCTGCATGGATGCTCGCAACATCGAGGCGCGGGCGGGATTATTGATAATCACCGTCCCGAGAAGGATGTCGTGCAATAGCCTGCGCCGCTCGTTGAAGAAGGCGACCAGCAGCACAATGGGCGTGAAGAACGAGACCGTGAACCAGAAAGAGATAGCGTGCACGGCGCCAAGCACGAAGTAGGCCGGCGCGCCATACCAGGTGCGCATTTCCAGGTCCATCACCCGCATGCCAATGGTGGCCGATGTCGGGCCGCCAAGGGTGGCGCCGAAATACACAATCGCCCAGACTACGGTCGCCGACGGCAGTAGCCAATACAGCGCAAAGCCGAGACCCAGGGTGACGATTCCGAAGGCGAAGATGAACATGGCCGCCAGCACCACCGGGACGGCGATAACAAGGAAATCGATGACGAAGGCGACGATGCGGCGCGCCAGCACGCCATCAAACAGTTCCGGTTGGGTCGCCGGATCATAAGCGTGAGGTTTAATGTCGATCGACATGCCGCCGTGCTTTCACGTAGCTGGGTACATTCCTTCGTTAACGAAATGGAGAAAGAATCGGTCGCGCGCAAGGGGGCTTGCTGGCCACGCGCCGACCCCGGCTGGAACCTTTGCAGTTGTTGCGGCATGGTGTGGCGCCAGGACCTGGAGCCAAAACTTTGAGCGTTAGTGTCGCCGATATCGAGGCCGCTCGCCGCGTGATCGCGGGCGCGGTCCTGCGTACCCCTATGCTGCCGGCGCCGAAGCTATCCGCGCTTACGGGAGCCGAAGTTTACGTCAAATACGAAAATCTGCAGGTCACCAATTCATTCAAGGATCGCGGCGCGCTGGTGAAGCTTGCGTCGTTAAGCGAAACCGAACGTAGGCGCGGCGTCATAGCGATGTCGGCCGGCAATCATGCGCAGGCGGTAGCATATCATGCTGCGCGACTTGGGGTTCCAGCAACGATCGTGATGCCGGTGACGACCCCCTTTGTGAAGGTGGCATCCACGCGCTCGTATGGCGCAGAAGTAGTGCTGCACGGGGAGTCAGTCGCGGAAGCGCAGGCGCGCTGCGAGCAACTTCAGGCGCAGCGTGGCCTCGTGCTAATTCACCCCTACGACGATTCTCGCACCATCGCCGGGCAAGGCACGATCGCACTCGAAATGCTGGAGGACGTGCCCGACCTCGACATGATTGTGATCCCGATCGGAGGTGGCGGCCTTATAGCCGGCAATGCCATTGCCGCTCGCGCGAGATCTCCGGCGATCGAACTTATTGGCGCTGAGGCCGCGCTCTATCCCTCGGTCTGGAATGCACTGCGCGGAGAAAATCGGCCGCTCGGCGGGCCGACGCTCGCCGAGGGCATTGCGGTCAAGAATGTCGGCAAGTTGGCTCTACCGATTATCCGTGAATTGGTCGCAGAGATTATCCTGGTCGACGAAGCGCACCTAGAGCGCGCCGTGAATGCCTACCTGACACTCCAAAAAACCATGGCGGAAGGTGCCGGTGCCGCCGGCCTTGCCGCCATGCTGGCGAAAGCAGAACGGTTCAAGGGCAAGAAGGTCGCGCTTGTCCTCACTGGAGGCAATATCGACCCACGGGTTCTTGCCTCGATCATGGTGCGAGAGCTTGAACGCGAGAACAGGATCGTTTCGTTCCGCCTGACCATTCCGGATCGCCCAGGCGTGCTCGGGACTATTGCGACACGCATTGGCGCGCTCGGCGCCAACATTCTTGAAGTCGACCATCGCCGGCTCTTCCTCGATGTGCCTGCGAAAGGTGTCAAACTCGACGTGACCGTTGAAACGCGCGACGCGGCTCACGCTGAGGAGATCATGGCGGCATTCGCCGCCGACGGGTACTTGCCGGTGCGGATCGATCCGGGTGCGGCGATGGGTAGCCGCTCAGGCGGCTGAAGACTGCCGCCAGGAGTTCAGGGATCTGCAATTTGGTGACGACCGGAGTCTTGTGGATCGCCAGAAGATTGATGCCGCCTTCGACGACCTTGTAGCCGCGCTCGTCGAGGAAGACGCGCGCCGCTCGCGCCCGGCCTTGATCGATCCAACTAAGACGACTGGACGGTTTCGCTCGATCGTCGCCACGCGCCTTCGAGCGCCTCTAATTCAATTCCATCGATGTCAAGCTTGCTTGCACTAACCGCGGATCGCCCGCCAGATGCGCTCGGGCGTCGCCGGCATTTCGATATGTTTGACGCCGAATTCCGAGAGGGCATCGATCAAGGCATTGCTCACCGCCGGCAAGGCGCCAACGCATCCGGCCTCGCCCGCGCCCTTCACGCCGAGCGGGTTGGTCTTGGTCGGCACCGGATTGCTCTCGACCTCCATGTCGCAGAAGTCGTGCGCGTGCGGCATCGCGTAGTCCATGAACGAAGCGGTGACGAGCTGTCCGGCGCCGTCGAAATGGATGTCCTCCATGAGCGCCTGTCCCGCGCCTTGGGCAATGCCGCCGTGGACCTGGCCGTGCAGCAGCAGAGGGTTAAGCACAGTGCCGAAATCGTCAACCACACTGTAGCGGGTGATATCGACCTTGCCGGTCTCGCGGTCGATTTCCAGTTCGCAGATGTGGCAGCCATTCGGGTAGTTGTTGACTGGCGCGTTGTAGACGGCGGTTGCAAACAACCCGGGCTCCATGCCTTTCGGCAGGTTTGCGAGATCCAGCGCGGCAACAGCGATTTCCTTGACCGATAGCGTGCGGTTGGTCTTGTTGGTGGAGAAAACGCCATCGTCAAATGTCAGGTCGCTTTCTTCAACCTTGAGCAGGTGCGCCGCAATGGCCCGCGCCTTGGTCACGACCTTTTCGGTTGCGAGATGGAATGCGGAACCGGCGAGTGTGGCCGAGCGCGAGCCGCCGGTTCCCTCGCCATAGAAAACCTGGTCGGTATCCCCTTGGATATATTGTGCATCGTTCGGATCGAGTCCGAGCCGGTCGCAGACCAATTGCTTGAACACGGTTTCATGCCCTTGGCCTTGCGAATTCGAGCCGGAGAACAAGATTACCGAACCCGAGCGGTCAAAGCGGACCTCAGCACCTTCCGTACTAGGCGCACCTGCGCGCTCGATGGTATTGGATAGACCAAAGCCCAACAGTTTACCGCGCCTGCGTGCGTCAGCTTTGCGTGTCTTGAGCCCTTTGCGGTCTGCGAGTTCGAGCGCGAGATCCATGTTCTTCTCGAACTCGCCGCTATCGTAAGTGAATGTGAGTCCGGTCTTGAACGGCATGGCAGCCGGCGGCACGTAGTTGCGCCTCCGCAATTCGGCCGGATCCATGTTCATCTCGGCGGCGGCAAGATCAACCATACGTTCGATGACATAGGCCGCCTCGGGACGACCATTGCCGCGATAGGGCCGCATCGGATTGGTGTTGGAAAACACCGCGGTGATATCAACATGGATCGCCGGTGTGCGATAGACGCCGGCAAGCGTGCCGGCGTTGATTACAAAGGCCGGCATCGCGTGCTGGAGATAGGCGCCGATGGCGGCAAAGGTCTTCACCCGCAGCGCGAGGAAGTGGCCGTCATCATCGAGCGCAAGTTCGGCTTCGGTGACATTGTCGCGCGCCTGCGCATCGCTCAGGAAAGCTTCCGTGCGGGTGCTGATCCACTTCACTGGCCGGCCGATGAGCTTGGAGGCAAGCAGCACCAGCGGCGTTTCGTTGAAGATCGGCGATTTCATGCCAAAGCTGCCGCCGGTGTCGCCGGTAATGATGCGTATTTTGCTTTCCGGTACCCTCAGCACCTTGGCGAGTTCGGTGCGGGTCGGATGCGGACGCTGCATCGGCGTGTAGACGGTGTAGCGGCCGTCTGTGGCGTTGTAGTCGCCAACCGCGCCGCGCGGCTCCATGGTGGCGGCTGTCACACGGTTGATAACGAAGCAGTGCTTCACGACGCGGGTTGCACGCGCAAAGGCGGCATTAGTCGCGGCCTCGTCACCAATCAGTTCAACGAAACAGATATTGTTCGGACAGTCCTCCCACACCCGTGGTGCGTCGGGCTTTGGCGCTTCGGCGGTGGATGTGACTGAGGGTAACTCTTCATAGTCGACCACAATCATTTCGGCGGCGTCGAAGGCCTGTGCCAACGTCTCGGCTACGACGAAGGCAACATAATCACCGACCCAACGTACGCGATCTTCCGCAAGGATCGGGTAACGCGGTTTGTACATCGGCGTGCCATCGCGGCGCTTGAGTCCGCCGGGCACAGGCAAGTCGCCATAACCTGCGGCCTTCACGTTGGCCGCGGTGAGGGTGGCCAGCACGCCGGGCGCCGCCTTGGTGGCGGTAACGTCGATCGATCTAATTTTCGCGTGCGCGTGCGGCGAGCGCAGCACTACTCCGTGCGCCATGCCAGCCAACTTAATGTCATCCACATAGCGGCCGCCGCCACGGATAAGCCGTGGGTCTTCGAAACGCGACACGCCTTGTCCGACGGCGAATTCACCCATGGACATGCAAACCTGTTGAATTCATTTACCATCGGGCCGGTGGCCGGGAGGGAAGAGTGCCCTTGTCGTGTCAACCTGCTTTAAGTTTTTCCGCCACCCGCGGGGCGAAATAAGTCAATACACCGTCGCAGCCTGCGCGCTTGAACGCGATGAGGCTTTCAATCATGGCGCGCTCGCCGTCCAGCCAGCCGTTCTTCGCTGACGCCATGATCATCGTGTATTCGCCCGACACCTGATAGGCGAAGGTCGGCATGCCGAACGCCTCTTTCACGCGCTGGACGATGTCGAGATAGGGCAAGCCAGGCTTGACCATGATCATGTCAGCGCCTTCCTCGATATCGAGTGCGACTTCGCGCAACGCCTCGTCGGAATTGCCCGGGTCCATCTGGTAGGTGCGCTTGTCGCCGGTCAGCGTCTTGGCCGAGCCGACCGCATCGCGGAACGGGCCGTAGAAAGCGGACGCGTATTTCGCGGCATATGACATGATCGATACGTCGGTGAAATTGGCCGCATCGAGCGCCTTTCGGATCGCGCCGACGCGCCCGTCCATCATGTCGGACGGCGCGATGATGTCGCAGCCGGCTTCCGCCTGCACCAGCGCCTGCTTGGTGAGCACCGCGACGGTCTCGTCGTTGAGAATGACGCCGTCGCGGATGAGGCCGTCATGGCCGTGGCTGGTGAAGGGATCGAGCGCCACGTCGCACAGGATGCCGATTTCCGGTACTTCCTTCTTGATGGCGCGGATGGCCTGACAAACGAGGTTGGCGGGGTTGAGCGCTTCGCTTCCCGTTTCGTCGCGCAGTTCCGGATCGGTGTAAGGGAAGAGCGCTATGCATGGAATGGTCAGATCGGCTGCACGTTCGGCCTCCCGCACTGCCTGATCGATCGACAGCCGCTCTACTCCAGGCATTGAGGGGACGGGCGTGCGGGCGTTGTCGCCATCCATCACGAACAACGGCCAGATCAGATCGTCGGTGGTGAGGACGTGCTCACGCACCATACGCCGTGCCCATTCGGCGCGCCGGTTGCGGCGCATGCGCACGGCCAGGTCGAGCCGCTCGCTCTGAGCTGCCGCCTCCCTTTCTATCGGGGCAAAACGAGTGCGGCTTTCGATTGGGCGACCGAATTTGATTGCCATCAGCGTCTCCAGAAGGGTCTTTTTAGCCGGTCCCGACGGGACAGGCTACCGGGCAGATAGCGGCTGAGTTGACGGGCGTTTTGCCGCCACTTATCGGTCAAATGATGGATTTTGACCTCACCGAAGAGCAGCGGGCGTTCCAGGCGACCGCTCGACAATTCGCGCGCGATGAAATGATGCCGCATGCGCGCGACTGGGACGAATATGAGATCTTTCCGGTCGAAAGCATGCGCAAGGCAGCGGCACTAGGCTTCGGCGGCATTTACGTGAAGGAAGATGTCGGCGGCTCGGCGCTTAGCCGCCTTGACGCTGTGTTGATCTTCGAGGAGCTGGCGCAGGGTTGCACATCGACCGCCGCCTATATCTCGATTCACAATATGGCGGCCTGGATGATCGATGCCTTCGGTACCGCGGATGCGCGCAATCGATTTTTGCCGAAGCTTTGCACTATGCAGCATTTTGCAAGCTACTGCTTGACGGAACCGGGCGCGGGCTCGGATGCAGCGAGCCTGGCCACGCGCGCGCGACGCGATGGCGAGCACTATGTTCTCGATGGCGCGAAAGCATTCATTTCCGGTGGCGGCGTCTCCGACATCTATGTCGTGATGGCGCGTACAGGCGAGTCGGGCCCGCGCGGCATATCGTGTATCGTAGTGGAAAAGGGCGCGGCTGGCCTGTCGTTCGGCGCGCAGGAAAAGAAGCTTGGCTGGAAAACCCAGCCGACGGCCATGGTCATGTTCGAGAATTGCCGCGTGCCCGTTGCAAACCGGATCGGCGCCGAAGGACAAGGCTTTAAAATTGCGATGGCGGGTCTAGACGGCGGCCGTTTGAACATCGGCGCCTGCTCAATCGGCGGTGCGCAATTCTGTCTCGACCGCACTATCGGCTACATGAAAGAACGCAAGCAGTTTGGGTCGCGCCTTGCCGATTTCCAGGCGTTGCAATTCCGCATCGCAGACTATGTGACCGATCTCGAAGCCGCGCGCCTGATGCTGCATCGTGCCGCTGTCGCGGTAGGGGAAGGTGAGCCGGCGGCAACTCGCATTGCCGCGCAAGCGAAACGGCTTGCTACCGATACGGGTTTCGAAGTGGTCAATGGCTGTCTTCAGTTGCATGGCGGTTATGGTTATCTGCGCGACCACCCGATCGAGCGCGTCTTGCGCGATGTACGCGTGCATCAAATACTCGAAGGCACCAATGAGATCATGCGCATGATTATAAGCCGCGCTATGCTGAGCAATTAGAAAATCAAGGAGGGCGCTATGGAACAGCTTCCGAGACTTTATCTCTCGCGCGAGGAGATGATGAAACGCATCGCTCGCTTCAAGGACCTCAAAGGTTCCGATGGCGGCTTACCGGACAGCAAGATGCCAGGCTGCGAGCGCACGCTGTTCAATGTGATCGGCTTTCAGCCGCCGAGAGGCTCAGGCGGGGCGGTAACGTCTCCGGTGGGCGACCACGCGGCGCAGCTCGCTGCCATCAAGATCAGCGAGGGATTCAATCTCGGCTACTGCAAGGCCAAACCGGGTCATGGCCCCGAAATGCACAATCATGACACCAATGAGACCTTCATTCCGATGACAGGGACATGGCGCGCAAGTTGGGAAAACGAGAAAGGCGAGGTTGAATATGTAGATCTCGGGCCGCTCGACGTTGTGTCGTTTCCACCCGGCATGATCCGCCGCTTCGAGAATGTCACGAAGGGCGATCCGAACGCGGAATCAATCCTGATGTTTGTAATCGGCGGTGATGGTCCACGCGCCGAATTCACTGATCAGGCCATGAAACGTTTGGAACACGCCGGCGTTTGGCCGCCGCGCTGACTCGGACGAAACCGGCCGCGATGACGGATGACATCCTTTTTGAACGTCGCGGCGCCGCCGGCATCGTCACGCTAAACCGGCCGAAAGCACTCAATGCCGTTACGCACGGCATGGTGCGAGCCTTGCGCGCGCAGCTTGACCGCTGGGCCGACGATGCCGCTGTCACGCGCGTTGTGATCACCGCTGCGGGAGAACGCGCTTTCTCGGCCGGCGGCGATATCCGGGCGCTCACCGATCTTGGTAAGGCTGGCAGGCACGATGAAGCGCTGCAATTCTGGCGCGACGAATATCCGTTGAATGCGGCGATCAAGAACTTCAGAAAACCTTATGTCGCATTGATAGATGGCATTGCGATGGGCGGCGGAGTAGGCGTGTCGGTGCACGGTTCGCATCGCGTCGTTGGTGACCGTTTCTCATTTGCCATGCCGGAAGTCGGCATTGGCTTTTTTCCGGATGTCGGGGCCACCTGGTTCTTGCCGCGCATGCCGGGCGAGCTCGGTACTTATTGTGCGTTGGCCGGTGAGCGCTTCGGAATTGCGGATGCTATTGGGGGCGGCATCGCAACTCATCGCGTTCCGTCTGCACGGTTCGGTTCGCTGCTCGACGGGTTGATCGGCACGGTCTCGGTCGATGCGGTAATCGGTGCCTTCAGTGAGTCTGCCGGGGAGGGACCGATCATGCAACGCAAGGCTGCGATTGACCGTCTGTTCGTCGGCGATCGGGTTGAAGGCATTATCGACGCGCTCGACCGTGAGGCGTCCTTGGACGGCGCCGATTCCGAATGGGCGAAAACAACCGCCGCTACGATGCGAACGAAATCTCCGCTCAGTCTAAAGCTGGCTTTGGCGCAGGTGCGGCGCGGAAAGGATTGGGATTTCGAGACGTGCATGCGTGCCGAATTCCGCATAGTGTCGCGCATCGTCCACGGGCATGATTTCTATGAAGGCGTGCGCGCTGTGATTGTCGACAAGGATAACAAGCCGCGCTGGCAACCGGCCACGCTCGCCGAGGTGAGCGAGGCCGAGGTTGAGCGCCATTTCGCTCCGCTCGGCGACGCCGAACTGGTGCTGTAGTGAATAGCCCGACTAAATCCAATGACATGCGAACGCTCGAGCCCGTGCATGAGCACGAGGGCGATCGCTCGATCGGCCAGTGGACGCGGCGGCTGGTATTGTTTTTACGAGTCATGGCAGCGATATCGATGTTTAAGGGTCTCTATCACTGGACCCGGGTATGTGGCATCGGCTTCGGGCCGACACAACCGTTCGAAAACCAATCGATCGCGTGGCAGACGGCAACGGTGTTCTTCGCCGTGATCGATCTGGTCGCCGCTGTGGGTCTCTGGCTCGCCGCCGCGTGGGGCGCGGTGATCTGGCTGACGGCAGTTGCCTCTATGTTGGCCGTGGAAATATTTTTTCCGCAAGTGTTTGGGGGCGGCTGGTTGACTGGTCTTCTGGAAGGCGGGTTGCTTGCGCTTTATCTTTGGCTGGCATTGAAATCGGCGCAAGAACATCCGCAGTAACACCGAAATAGATCGGGGAGGGCGCTATGGCGCGCATCGGATTTATCGGCCTCGGCAA
>DASSLE010000214.1:0-2642 GCA_035689725.1 Pseudolabrys sp. | reverse complement strand
GAAATCAACGTGTCGATGGACAGATCCTGCGGGCCGACGCCGTCGAGCGGCGACAATGTGCCGCCGAGGACGTGGTATCGGCCATTGATTGCGTGTGCGCGTTCCAAGGCCCACAGGTCGGCGACATCAGCAACGGCGACGATAATGGAGGGATCGCGCCTGCTATCGGTGCAGACCGTACACGGATTCTGCGTGTCGATGTTGCCGCAGACCTTGCAGACTTCGATCTTCTCCATCGCTGTCTCAAGCGCGGCAGCGAGCGGAGCCATCAACAATTCTCGCTTCTTGATGAGATGCAACGCCGCGCGTCGCGCCGAGCGTGGGCCCAGCCCCGGCAGCCGCGCCAGCAGCTGAATTAGGCGCTCGATTTCAGGTCCGGCAACGGCGGTGGGCATTACGTCAGGTTCAATCCCGGCGGCAGCGGCAGGCCGCCAGTAACCGCCTTCATCTTTTCCTGCAACACGGCTTCTGCTTTGCGCCGCGCGTCGGCGTGCGCCGCAATCATGAGGTCCTCAAGAATTTCCTTTTCTGAGGGCTTTAACAGCGAATCGTCGATCTTGACCCGTTTGAGGTCGCCTTTGGCCGTCAGCGTCACCGAAACCAATCCGCCGCCCGCAGTACCCCCGACCTCGATCTGGTCGAGCTCGGCCTGCATGGCCTGCATCTTGGATTGCAATTGCGCGGCCTGCTTCATCAAGCCCAGGAAATCGGCCATTAGTTTATTTCCTTCTGCGCATGATCTTTTCCGAAAACCGGTTCCCACCTTTCGGGATCATCCGCTAATCCTCGTGCTCGCCGTCAGGGCCGGGCTCCGACGCACCCTCCCCGCCATCCGGCGCATTCTGTGTCACACCGACGATCTTGGCACCCGGAAAGCGGTTGAGCACGGCCTGTACCAGCGGATCACTTTGCACGTCGCGTTCGATCTCGGCCTGTTGGGCATCGGCCTGCGCGCGCATCGTCGGCGCGCCTTGTTCCTTGGAAACCACCACGATCCAACGCTTGCCTGTCCAGCCGGTCAATTTCCGCTGAAGATCGTGGACCAGTGTTTTCGGCGCGCTCGGCTCAAGCGCGA
Source organism: Pseudolabrys sp. (assembly GCA_035689725.1). Lineage (GTDB taxonomy): Bacteria > Pseudomonadota > Alphaproteobacteria > Rhizobiales > Xanthobacteraceae > Pseudolabrys. Next base: position 1,567 of record DASSLE010000214.1, on the reverse strand, counting down.
TTTCGAGCTGACCATCCTCGCAACGCACCAGCCGCACATCGCGCTCCAGTGCCATCTTCGCGGCGATGTCGCGCTTGTCGACGGCAAGTGCGATCAGCTCCTGAAATGAGCCGATGGAAAGTGTTGGCGTGGCGAGCGCAGGCTCATCAAGCGGCGCGACCGGATCATCCGCCGGTCGCGGAGATACCGCGGCAGACGAACGTGGCGATCCACGCGGCGCCTCGTAGCGCGGAGCGTAACCTTGCGTCTGTGTCGTGCCGCCATTGCTTTGCGGACGTGAGGGCACCGAGCCGATTTCGCTGAGCGAGCGCACCACTTCGTCAGGCGTCGGCAGATCGGCAGCATAGGCGATGCGCACCAGCACCATCTCGGCCGCGGCAACCGGGCGGCCGGATGCCTGCACCTCGGCAATACCTTTCAACAACATCTGCCACGCGCGCGATAGAGCTCGCATTGACAGCTGGGCCGCGAATGCGCGCCCGCGCGTGCGCTCAGCCTCCGAAAGCGACACGTCATCGGCAACAGCAGGAACGACTTTGACCCGAGTAACAAAATGGGTGAATTCAGCGAGATCGCTCAAGATAACCGCGGGATCGGCACCAATATCATACTGCTCGCGAAGTTCCTTGAGGGCGGCAGCGACGTCGCCCTTCATCAGCGCCTCAAACAGATCGACCACACGCACACGGTCGGCTAGACCCAGCATCTGCCGCACATCTTCGGCACGCACCGGTCCAGCGGCATGCGCAATCGCTTGATCGAGCAGCGACAGTGAATCGCGCACCGAGCCTTCGGCCGCGCGCGCAATCAATGCCAATGCCGCCGGTTCGATTTCCACCTTTTCTTTCGCGGCGATACTTTCGAGATGCTTGACCAAGACGGCGGCGTCGACGCGGCGCAGATCGAAGCGCTGGCAGCGCGACAGAACCGTCACCGGGACCTTGCGAATTTCCGTAGTGGCGAAGATGAACTTGGCGTGCGGCGGCGGCTCCTCCAGTGTCTTGAGCAGCGCGTTGAAGGCGGCGCCGGAGAGCATGTGCACTTCGTCGAGGATATAGACCTTGTAGCGCGCACTCATCGGCGCGTAACGGATGGCATCATTGATCTGACGTACGTCCTCGACACTGTTGTGCGAGGCTGCGTCCATTTCCAATACGTCAGGATGGCGACTTTCAATGATCGCCTGGCAATGGACGCCCATCACCGGCATATTAATAGTCGGTTTGATAGTCAGTTCCTTCACCGCACCGTCCGGCAATTCGTAATTGAGCGCACGTGCAAGGATGCGTGCGGTGGTAGTCTTTCCGACGCCGCGCACGCCGGTGAGGATCCAGGCCTGCGGGATGCGTCCACTCTCGAATGCATTCGAGATGGTCCGCACCATGGCGTCCTGGCCAATAAGATCGTCAAAGCTCGCCGGCCGGTATTTTCGCGCGAGTACGCGATAGCCCTCCGCCGGCGCTTCGGCTGGAGCGGAATCGGTAACAGCGGATTTTTTAGGCTCGCTCATCGTGCTATCCGCTTCGCCGCCGCGTGAGGTGCGGGGTCATTGCGAACGAATCGAGGA
>DASSLE010000213.1:0-12882 GCA_035689725.1 Pseudolabrys sp. | reverse complement strand
GCGCAGCTGCCCCTTCGTGAATACGCTGCGTCGCCATCACACCGCCCATCATAACGCGAAGCTGATGATGGAAACCAATATGAACCTGACATTCCCGATTGCGGATTGGCTATTCGGGACCTCCGATCTCGATCGCGGCCTTATCGGCACGCTGCTCAACGGATACGATACGCATCATCTTAAGAAGAATCTACGGGGGCATCCGCGCCGCCCGGATGAGGCAGCCATGGCGCCGATCGGCTCGTACTAAGAGCCGCAAGAGGCTGATATGCCGAACGACGTCAAAGCGATCGTTTCTGCTGTTACGCTGGCTGTCGCGGCGATCTTAGCCTATTGGAGCGGCTCGCCGATCCGGCCAGATTTCTCCACGTACATCATGGTGACAGCCGTGTTTATGGTAGTCGCGATGTGGATTTTCCCCGAAGCCGGTGGGAAGAAGCGGGATGTACGGCACGAATAAGGTGGCCTGATTTCGCGATCCCTTCGGCCGCCCTTTTGGGTTCCCGCTTTTTGCGGGCTCGAACGGACGCCCTCGCTGTTTCGGCGCTGTATTTTCAGCGGGCTCAAAGCTGTCCGTGGCATCACCTCTTCATGCAGACCACTACAGCCCGTATGATTGATCCCATGAATCCAAGATTAATGGCTGGAAAAATTATTTGAGGGCCGAAGATCCGAACCATTTGCTTGACAATCGGATGAATTGTCCGCTCGTGCCAATTCACATCTTTTTGGTGGAGATCAGAAGCCGCGATCATCGCTATTTGCGTTGGAATAATTTAAGGTCTTCTTCGACCATTGCGTAACAAGCTTACTCGTTTTGATGAAAGGGAGAGTAGAATGGCCAAAAAAGGCAAAGGGGCGCGACGCGGCAAGCGAGTAAGTTGGACTAGGACTCACGTGGCGGAGCTCAGGCAATATTCGAAGGACAAGCTGCCAGTAAAGAAAATTTCAACGTTGATGAAACGTACAGTCGGCGCATTGCGTCAAAAAGCAAGGGTGTTAGGAATCAGACTGGGCCATCGTCGTTGAGGAGGAGATGATCTATTGCACCATCCCAGGTTAGCCCAAATTGTTCTGAATTCAGAAAGTTAAATGGTACGCGCTGAAGGGATCGAACCTTCGACCTCCCGCGTGTGAAGGGAATGCTCTGCCAAAGCTGCCGCCGATGCGTGCAGCAAGCCTCCGATTGCTAGCCGCGTAATAAGTCCGGTCAGTTCATCCACGAATGGCTCGTCGGTGGTGATGCTGAATGGCTCTTGCGCGAACAGTTCGCGGTTCCGCACGAAAACGCTGCATTGGCCCATCAGCCAGATGGCCCCGCACAGGGCGACTCGTTTTTGTGTGCCTGGAGGTAGGAATTGGCGCACTATATCGACCGCAGCGGTCAGATAGGAGACAGTATTTGTCGCCATGAACTTGAGAAAAATCTTGCTGGGATGTGCGCTCTCCCAGGCGAACATGCGAATGTAGAGGCTCATTTCGTCGCGGAATAGCAGCGGCCGCAATTGCTGGGACACGAAACTTCGCAGAGCCTCCTCGCGAGAAAGCGACTTGAGCTTCTCCGGATCAAAGCCTGCATGTTTCGTCAGCTTCTCGAACGCAGTTTTGAGGACTTCAAGGTACAACCCGTTCTTGCCTTTGAAATGATAATTGATGGCCGCCTGATTGACGCGCGCTTTGGTGACGATGTCTCGCACGCTCGCATTCTCGAAGCCTTTCTCCGCGAACAGATAGACGGCGGCCTTCATAATGGATTGACGGGTGTATTCAGCCGGACGGGTCATAGGGTTCCAATTTCAAACAACTGTTTGAACTAACTTCATATTACGTGTTTCGGCAGAATGCAAGCAGGGCGGTTAGGCGCGAAATGTAACAATTTTTGACTAAAACGATTGTTTGAAAATAATTCGAACGTATGATATGAATGTTCTAATGTAGAGGCTGGATGTTTCAGGAGCCTTCTATGCTGGAGCGAACATCGAGGTTCGTCTTGGAGGTTTTCCCTTACCTCCTGTCGGCGCTAATTGCGGCGGTCGTTGTGCCCGGGTTCCTGTATTCACAGGCTCATGGAACGAAGGCGGCGGCCATACCAAACGTCCCCGCTGGCGTTGAGAATGCTCTCGAAATGATCCACTGGGACCATGTTGCGTTTGCCCCCGACCACATGGTGTCGGACAGGGTCGCCAGACCGGCGCGAGACAAGTTGGCATATCGCTAAGTGAGGAGTTCGATATGCGGTTACAAACTGAAAAACGTGATTGGTCTCGCTACACTTCGTGGTCGGGATTCATTCGAAGAATGCTCATGGCCGTATCCGTCTCGTACCGGCCCGAACTACACTACATGCGCGGACCGGGGCCCAAGTGGCACGAGAAGTACGCTCGCCCGCCCGGATGACCTGAAGAAATGGTCGGGCGCCAAGACTGCGATCTATGGGAAGCGTTCCCCGGGCCCCAGTCACCTTCGCGTTTGCCATAGCAAATAGACAAGCAACCCTCGCAAAAACAATGACATTGCAGCCGAAGGCTGTGGCAAAAATGCCGAAGGCAAAAACGCCCAAGATTTCACATTTGCCCCGAACGCGATGCGGCGTTCGCCGTCGGATTGGATTGCTTGATCGGCAGATGGGGGTCATAAGCGTGACGTCAACCAAGTATATGACTGTCTGAGAGAATTTCCGTCATTACAATGAATCGATTATTAATCGCCTGCGCTTAGTTGAGCACATACCGCAGAGGCACATTCTTAGAGGCGTCGCCTGCCACGTTCTGCGGCGGTGCGTTTCCTTGCGAGTCCTCCGGAAACGTGAGGCACGCTAGTGCCAGTGTTGCAGATCAAATGCCCATAAAATTAATTCTAAAATAAGCATTTCCTAATCGAATTGCGGTGGGGCGCTCTTGCCTCGATGGGTCCAGAGTGAGCAGACGTAGTATTGCGCTTGAGACTAAACGCCGTTTTTGTAAGAGCGTTGATCCTCGCAGTTACCGTGGCGAGTCTCGCTGGTTGTTCGAGCACACGTTATAAGACCGAACCAGTGGTGAGGACGGGCACTGTGCGGACGCCGACGCTCCGTCAGATGGAAAGCCTCAACATGGACCGTGGGGCGCCGATCCTCATCCGCATCTATAAGGAAGAAAACACATTGGAGGTCTGGAAGCAGGACCGGACCGGCAAGTTTGCGCTGCTAAAATCCTATCCAATCTGCAAATTTTCAGGAAAACTCGGGCCGAAGATTGCCCAGGGAGATCACCAAGCGCCCGAAGGATTTTACGACATTACACCAGGGCAAATGAATCCAAACTCGAGTCAATATCTCTCCTTTAATATTGGTTTTCCCAATGCCTTTGATCGCTCTCTTGGTCGAACCGGCAGTTTTCTTATGGTGCATGGCGGCTGCGGATCAGTTGGCTGCTACGCCATGACAGATTATCAAATGGAAGAGATCTACGGGTTAGTCGATGAAGCTTTCAAAGGCGGCCAGGATCGAATTCAGTTGGCAGCCTTTCCATTCCAAATGACAACGCAAAACTTGACGCGCCACGCGGATAATCCAAACGCGCCGTTTTGGGAAATGCTCAAATCGGGAGACGATGCGTTCTTTGCAACAGGACACCCCCCGTCGGTTGCTGTTTGCGATCAGCGCTATGTGTTCAATCCGGAGGTCAGCGATAATCTCGATCCAAGCGCTCCTTGCCCGCCCGGCGTTACGACAAACATTGCCAACGTACGACGGTCGCCTGCTAATTTGTTAGAGCTTGCAACCCTACCCGAGATAACGAGCCACCCAGGGAGGAGGTAGTCCTGCTTCTTCATTTTGCTGCATCTTTTGCTGAGCCGGCCGCGTTGCTCAGTTGCTCAATAGTAGTAGTTGTAGTTGCACACTAACCATATCGGCCCACCTAGCCGACGCCCGGAAATTTTTAGAGGACACTAAGCTTGGTACGCTCAACCAGTCGCCCGCACTCAGTAGGTGGGCGTCCGGAGCACGAAATGGATTTCGAGGGTTCACACGAGGAGTCGAAAAATCGAGTCAAGTTGTCCCGACGTTTGCTACTGATGGGTCCCATGGCTACGATCAGTGCTGGCGAAATCGTCGCGGTTGCGTTTCTTCCTCACCGCCATGCATACCGACGGCGAAATAGAAACGGCGATCGATGCGTCAGTATCGGAGCTGGCGAAAATCCCCGAGAGCATGCCTGCGCTAAAAATTCCCGGTTATCAGGTTTGATCGCGGGCTAAGCTGTCCCACTCGCAATCTCGGTTACTGGTGCGCCTTGCAAATTTCGGGGCGCATCGCTTGGGTGGGACCAGACGTGTCGCGAAACATTCTCATCACCAGCGCCTCGAGCGGGATAGGCAATGCGCTTGCGTGCCGCTATTCCGGCAAGGACTACCTTCTCGCACTACTCAGCCCGATCTATGGGAAGCGTTCCCTGGCCCCCAGTCACCTTCGCGTTTGCCATAGCAAATAGAAAAGCAACCGTCGCGAAATCAATGACATCGAAGGCTGAAAGATTCTGTACCGGTGTGGCAAAAATGCCGAAGGCAAAAACGCCCAAAGATTTCACATTTTTTCGAAAGTGAGACATTAGCGCAGGTAGATTCAGCTGGAGTGTGACCTGCGCGATACAGCCGTTGCCCTCGGTAGTCGCTATGGGTTGACACACAAACTGCGAGTACGTGCGATGTCGGCATACGTGGTGAGCGACGGCAGACTGTTTGCGCTGAAACCTTCTGAATGGACAATGCTGCTCGTTGGCGTAGCGGCCTGCGGATTTCTAACACTGCTTTTCCAGGTTGGGGGCGCAAGTTGAGGGTTGTGTTGAAATTAGTTGGCGCGGTTATAGCGGCTGCAGCTTTTGCTGGAGTGCTGTCGTGGCTGTCGGCCGCGACGATCGCCCACCCGCTCGCAAAGCCAGGGGAGCCCTCGCCACCCCGGCGGCTTGGCTCCATTTCCACTGCGCTGGTACCCGATCTCTCGGAAAGTCGGGCATTCCGGTTGTTGACGAACGACGCCCTGACACCTAACGCCGGCATGTTCAATGCGTCTGTTTCCGATGCCCGCTTACTGTGGGAAAGCTCACAAATTCAGGAAAGGTAGTTGCCGACTGGCTTGTCACAATTCACCTCTGCGACGAAAATCTGCACCAAGTAATGCTTATTTCCTGGCCTGTGTCGGCATCATCCGAGCCGAGATATTGTGATGGCCGTGATTGACATAACCGCCCCAGTCGCAGTTGCCACAACCCCAACGTCTGCCTGTGGCCTGGTAGGTAAGAAGACCTGCGGCGGTACCTCGGTGCCGTTGGCCGTGTAGATGCAAGTCACATTCGGCCATTCCAGTGCCACGAATGGGGCGGACGATTTCTTTCCATGCAGGCAATGCAGCTGCTGGCGTCGAGCGGCGTTATGGCGGCCGCAGGGGCCATGATCTCGTTGACGTTTGCGGTGTCGCCGCCGTTCACAGTCATGCCGCCACGACCGGTGCCGGTCGACGTCAACGACAATTTCATAGACATATCGCAACAGACCGTGGGCGCAGCCACCACCGATACTTTCGGGAGCCGCAGGGAGTCGACCGACGACACCCCGCCGATGCCTATTCAAGCACGTGAAGGACTTGACGGCCTGAGCGGCGGTCTGCAGATGCTGCCGATGCCACAGGATGCACCCCGGGTGACGCCGCGGCGTGACCCGCTCGAGGGTCTGATCGGCGGCCTGCTGTTGGCGCAGGACGCGCCGCAAGTAACGCAGGTTGACCAGCAAGAGCCCGCCGCCGCACCTCAGCCTGAGCAGCAGGGGTCGGCCACGTCAATGATGCAGGAGCCGCCAGCACAGCCATCCGACGTCTGTGCCCGTCAGGGCCTGCGCCGGATTTACTACACCCAAAATAATCACCGTTACTGGCGCTGCGCAGATCGGCGATAATTTTATTTTTCTGGAAGGCAGTGGTACAGACAACGCAGGCCGCGGGCGCGCAGCGCGGCCGTAGACACCGTCGCATCGATCGCCGTTCATGCGCCATCGGGGGTGCTTGAGTACGACACGGTTGCGACCCTCGCGTCTGCTCTGGCGCAAGCAAAATCTTGATACTCTGCACATTGCGAAGCGTGCTCGGAATCGTTGTTCGGAAATCATAAATAAGACGGTCGATAGTGCTGAATATGTCCCCCCGCTAACTTTCGGAGAGCCGCCTGATCCAGTTAAACAAGCGGCACAAATGCGAGCTGCAGAGGAGCAGGCTCAGAAAGAGCTCGGAGACGCTTACGAATTGATCACAATTGGTGAAGCAGCCACATTCGATGGGTTAACAAAAGAATTGGATGTCAAAGAACGTTTGGACGCTTGCATCCATAGATGCCTCAAACGATTGTTGTTCTTGAAAGGACTAAAATCCATCTCAGCGGAACCGTCGTCAGTATCGCCGAAGCGTATTGCAGGGCCGTCGAAAGCTGCGTGACGGGCAAAGGCGGTTGACGTTACCCGGAGCCGGTCACTTTGAAGCTCTCGTGTCTGTCATCCGTCGAAAATTTCCGTGCGGGCGTTAGCGGTCAGGAGGTAACGCATGATGCTCACGGCACAGGTGGTTAATACACGCAAAAATTGTATTTTACAAAATGAAAATGAAATTCCCTAACGCATAGAGCGACTTGGGTGTTTCCGCGTGCGAATTCGCGCGTTGTTCCCTGAGCCAAACGGACGCGAAGTTCCGCACAACCCGTTAAGCATCCATTTACGTCCGGGCTCGATCATTGGAGTGGGCCTCGAGGTATTTGGATGATATCGGCCGGACAACCAATCAACGATGATTTGGAAGCGACAAAGCTCGCTGCTTTACCAGAGCGTGAGGAGCCCGCCATGAATGGGACCGGCGCAAAAGCGGGTCGGGACGATGTGCCTGAATTGGCAAGGATCGATCAGATCGCGACAATGCCCAAGGTAAAGTTCGCACGAACTCACGAAATCAAGATCGATGAAAGCCAGCGGGTTTTAGTTGCGACCACATCTGACGGTCTTGGAGCCCGCGCAGTGCTTGCAGGCGCGCTAATTGCATCAAGTGCCTTGACGTGGATTGTCATAAGCGCCCTCCCATCACCATTTGTTTCGGCGCCGGTCGGCGGATCGAGCGGGCGTCTCAACCCTTCGGCTCATATTCCCGATTCCCATAAGGGAGATCGTCTCCAGATTCCCAACACGATTATTCGTGAGGCGGTGCCAGCAAGCAGCCGCCGGACATTTCTGGGCGCTGCTGCACCAGCTCCATCCGAACGTAAACATTCGACGGACGCACAGCAGCAAACAACCCCGATTGGAGCCAGGGCGCCGGACCTTCAGGCTCCGGTGAAACTAGTTCCGGCGCCGGAGACGAGACCGACAACCATTGAGGGCTGGACGCTTCGTGAAGTTACTAATGGCACGGCAGTGTTGGACGGGCCTAATGGTAGCTGGCGGGCGACGCGTGGCGATACGGTGCCGGGAGTAGGGCGAGTCGACTCTATTTTTCGCTGGGGCAATCGTTTGATAGTCGCGACCAGCAAAGGTCTAATATCAACGCCATAAGTCGGAAAAAAGTTGGTGCGGCCGACGAAAATTTCTGACGTCAAACTCCACCACGTGCGCGGCCGCGCCGCTATTGTCAGTGCACAACACTTGCCCAATTATCAGCTAACTGCTCCGCCGCGCGTAGTGAAACGGCGTATATTGTGTAGCTTGGATTGACCGCACCCTCGGTTGGAAACAAAGTCACGCCTGCCAACCAGAGATTTTCAATTTCGTGCGTTTGGCCGTAGCCGTTCGCAACGGAATCTGCAGCGCTGCGGCCCATCGCCGTACCTCCCACCATGTGAATAGTTGGTGGCGCGGCCCGTAGCGCCCAAGACTCCTTGGCGCCCGCTGCTTTGGCGATTTGAAGGCCTTCATCGCAGGCCTGCTGCCACACCCCAATTGCATCTTGATCGTAGGTATGCGTGATGCGCGCGAGCGGAAACCCGAACTCGTCTTTTTCGCTGGCCAGTTCCACGCCGTTTCCGAAATTCGGCAATTCCTCGCCAAAAGCTTGCAACCGGGAGAGCTGACGCGAGCCCTTTTTGATGAAGTCGACCAACGCTTGGCCGAACAAGTCATTGCGCGAATTGGCAATGCCGCCGATGTCATTCGGCTTCAGCGCCGGGCTGCAATGCCACAGGATGCTACCGAAGGCGCCGGGGCGGGCGGTCTTGTCGTAGCGATCGTAAGACCAGTGCATGGGCGCGAGCACACCCATATAGTTCTGCACGTCCGGTTCGTCGAAGAGACCCCAGATAGTCGCACCCGTGTGCGCCATTACATATCGGCCGACAAGCCCGTTCGAATTTGCAAGGCCCTTCGGGTGCTTGTCAGTCGCGGAATTCAACAAAATACGGGGATTCTGCGCCACAAAGGCTGCGAGGATCACAACACTCGCTTCCTGTACCTGGCGCTGTTTCTGTTGATCGTAATACTCAACGCCGGTAACTCGGTCGCCTTTGTCGTTCGTAAGAACGCGCGTGACTGTACTGAATGGGCGCACCTCTGCGCCTTTCTGCCGCGCCTCGCCAAGATAAGCAAAGGTTGGATTGGCTAAGGCGCCGATCGGACAACCAGCATTGCACCAGCCATCGTAAATGCAGGCCGGACGCCCCTTATAGTCCTGGCTATTGATCGCCGTCGTGGCTCGCGTGGTCTTGATGCCAAGAGCCTCGAATCCCTTAAGCCATACGTCTCCGTGACGGAAGCTCTTGATCGGCGGCATTGGGTAGGGCTTTCCCGAAGGCCGCCAGCGCTCCTCCGCTTTAGCATCGCCGGATATGCCGATATCCTCAGCAACACGGTCGTAATAAGGTGCGAGCTCATCATATGAGAACGGCCAGTCGAAACCGCGGCCATACGCGCTGTTCATGTTGAAGTCGCTTGGAAGCAGGCGAGGGAACATCGCAAAATAGTGTGTCGCCGCGCCACCCGTGCCCCAGCCAGCGTTGTACGAATAGCCGAGCCGATCCTTGCCCTCGAGAATAGCCGGATTGACTGTCTTCAACCGTCGGCCCCAAATCTCTGAGCTGATCAGATCGCCAGCCTGCCAGTCGGGACCCTGCTCCAACATGACGACCTTCTTGCCCGCCCGTGCGAGCACGGCTGCATAAACGGACGCCGATGCGCCGGCGCCGACAATCACGACATCCACTTTTTCCAGAGTCGCCATATCACCACCTCTTCTCTGGAGAGATGTGCGGCATGTAAGGAAGGCCCAGGCTTTCGATACCTTCGACAGTACCAAACGTGACATCGACGGCATCGTGACGCAGCAGAAAATACACGAAGGGTGCTGGCGGTCCCTGCCAGCTGTCGAGCTTGTTCTGTCGCATGCGGTCGACAAAATCGTATTGCTCTGCTGAGGAAAGTTGCGCAAAGCGTTTATTGTGTAACGACTCGCAACTGCGTTCGATTCGTCCCAGTGCTGCGCGATAGAAGTTCGCGAACGGAGGTCGCACATTGGCGATGCGCGCCATCAGTAAGCAATCGCCGGGCAAGACGCCGAGTTGGTGATCTACGAAATTAGCGATGCCCGCCTTACGCGCGCCCGGCAGCAGGGTTTCCCCCACCGCTTCAATCGTCTCGACTTCGGCGGTACTTAACACCGAAAACGGTGCGCCCTGCGCATGCGCCTGGCTTGGCATCAGCCAGACTTCAACCCCATTAATAGTGAAGGCAAGCGTATTTAATGCGGCGCCCTGCATCAGGGCGCGTCGGCCAATCTTGGACATGGGTCCTCCCGTGTAGTGCTGGGCACTACGTCCGTGCTTGTGCGCGGCTTCTACTGGAGCGCGATCCGATTAATGGCCGCTTTCCAATGTTATCCAACCGTAAAGCGTTACCGAATGCAAGCAACGGGGCCGTGCGTGCTTTGCAAGACGCGAGGTCTGTGCGTTACCTGACAATGGCAGTGAGCGCTCTTGTCGATCTATCAGAAATTTATTGGCAGCATGCGCTAGGTGTCATCGAAGCGGACTGTGACAATCTCGTCTCATCCCATCGAACCGAATGTTAACCAATTTCGACTCATCGTGACGATGAGGCACGAGGGAAATAGCTTCTGTATTCGGGGAGACAATGTGATGCGCAGGATAACCGTTTTGGCCGCTGCGGGCGGCGTCGCGGTAGCCGTGGGGGTAATTAGCTTTACACTCGGTCGAGCGCTCACGGTCCGGGAACCAGCCCCGACCACCATGTCGGCGAAGGTCGCCGAGTCGGAACTGGTGACCGGCACAATCCCTTCGCACCAGATCGCCGTGCAGGCGGAGCCGCACACGCTGTCAGCGCCACCAGTCGCTTTTCCGCTGGCCGCGCCCGAGCGCACCAATGACGGCGCCGCGCCGAGCCCGGCCTGTGGGAATCCGGATGCGCTCGGCGTCGCCCGCGTTGTGGAAATCGATACCGCCGGCGGACCCGGTTTCGGCTTCGAGCAATTCAAAGCATACGATTTTCTGCGCGAACACGAGGTGGTGCTGACCTTCGACGACGGCCCGTGGCCTGGCAACACCCAGGCGGTCCTCAAGGCGCTCGCGGATCAATGCATCAAGGCGCTGTTTTTCTCCATCGGCAAACACGCCATGTGGCATCCCGAAATTCTCAAGCAGGTGGCCGCGGCTGGGCACACGATCGGATCGCATACTTGGTCGCACGCCGATTTGTCGAAATTGACTATCGACCAAGCCAAGGAAGAATTCGAGAAAGGTGCCAGCGCTGTGCACGCCGCATTGGGAGAACCCGGGGCGTCGTTCTTTCGCTTTCCTGGGCTGCGCAACCCACCTGAGATGGTCGCTTATCTCGGGGCGCGAAACATCGGCATCTTCTCGACCGACATGGACTCCTTCGACTTCAAGATTCGCAAGCCCGAGCAGGTGGTCGCCTCCGTGATGACCAAGCTAAACAAGCGCGGCAAGGGCATCGTCCTCCTACATGACTTCCAGCACCCAACCTCACTGGCGCTGCCAGAGCTTTTGGCTCAGCTCAAGGCGGGCGGCTACAAGATTGTGCAGGTTAAATCGAAAGCCCCAGTGAAGACGTTACCGGAATACGACGACGCGATCATGAAGGAGTTCGGCGGTAGCACCGTCAACATCCGACCGACTTCAAGCGTCGTGCGCACCATCGGCGAATGACCGCCCGAACGGCTCGCGCCCGATGTCGGCGCCCAGGCCATTCGTGGTCGGGGAACGCAGCGACCGCTGCCAGGCGCTTCACTTTTAAAAAACGTAGCGCCACGCGAACATTAGCATTACGATTGCCGCCACAATCAAAAGCGTCATTTGTCCTGTGGGACTTTGCAAAAAACTGGGACGACTATTTTGATCACTCTGCATTGTCATGGGTGATCTCCCTCATAGAACATTGTCGGGCTTTGCTTTTCCGTCGCACCTGGCGGCCGCGCGATCATTACGACCGTGCCGCATTGGTCACATCGATAAACGGTGTGGTGCTCCTCCTTGGTGGCTTGCATTGCCACCAAACAGATAGGGCACGGCTTCGGCGGCTCAGGTGTGGACAGCGACCGGTTCATGGCCGCTTATGATTGTCAGCGTCATCGGCCGGTCAATTACGGATGTTTCCTTAGTGCAGTGCGAAATCCATCATGCTGGTTATGTCGCGAACTCCCTGGTGAACGCTGCGGCCAGATCCGGATCAGCGAAGCACCACCGAATAAAACTGGCACCGTCGTCGCGCCGCCCATGGCCGCGCTTCGCTTCAATGCCATGCCGAGCGTGAAAGTCATACATAGCAATTAGCGTATTCCCGAGACCGTTCGGGGGCACGGCAATTTCTACAAAGTGCGGGAAGTCTTGTTCAACAGACTTCGCGCTTTGTCTGCCCTTATAACGGCTCATAGCAATTCCGCGATTCGCCGCGATCAGATCGCCATCTTAAGATCCTTGGTGGCGCGGAAGGCGACCTTTTTGCTGGCCTTGATCTGAATCGCCTCGCCGGTCATCGGATTGCGGCCCACGCGGGCAGCACGATTCCGCACTTGCAGAATTCCGAGCCCGGCAATCTTTACCCGCTCGCCCTTCTTCAAGTGCTTGGCGATGAGGCCGACAAGGTCCTCGACCATCTGCTGGCCCTGCTTCTTGGTGAGCTGATGCTGCTCCGCCAATGAATTGGCCAATTGCTTGGTGCTGATCGACGCAGGCTTGGCTGCCGTTGCCATGTCAGTCATGGACGTTTGCTCCTTTTATGCGCGATATGCGCCGTGGCATTAGCCTTATGAGATTCGTGCCATACGGCCAACCATTACGACGAACAGGCGAGCTCATGGTAAGGGCTACCTGCCGTTACCCCATGTTACCTAGTGCGATATTTGAGAGGGGCTAAGTCTACTAAGTGCTTGCCGGGGCAGCATAATCCTGGCCTGCGACCTTCTGGGTCCCAAACGGACTCATAAATAGTCTTCACGGGCCGCGGCACCGTCGGTTGGTTTGGAATTGAGTCCGATCGACATGCGCGACGCGGGTGAACTCGAACGCGCCGCTGCTCAAGCACGGATTGGGCTCTCGTCCGCCGACGAAAGCGGGGAAGACAACAAGGTTGTTAGTTGGCAAAACGAACCCAACTTGTCGTCTGGGACCGATCGAAGGGCGAGTGCGAGCAGTGGAAGCTCAGCGAAAGCACACGCCTACGGCCAACTGGAATCATTAAGCCTTGGGGTCTCTAGCCCGGGGCTTCGTAGGCCCGCCCTTCATTCATGTCCGGATTGAAAAGTCGATAAGCTGTCCCGCTTGGTAATGGTGGCTAATGGTGAAAGTGATATTGCCTATTTTGGGACTGCTGCTGCATGCAGACTGCAATGACAGCGGGTCACCGGCACCCACA
>DASSLE010000212.1:0-13614 GCA_035689725.1 Pseudolabrys sp. | reverse complement strand
AGTGCTCCTGAGGCTCTCGCGAGGGCTACATGAGACGGCGCGAGTTCATCACGCTTCTTGGCGGTGCGGCGGTACTCGCGGCGCGGGCGCAGCCCGGCACCGGCTTAGCTCATATTCGGGTTTGTTCAGACGGCTCGGGGTACTCCGCACTGCGGCTCTTCGGTCGCGCGTCTTGGGTTGGTGACAACCCGCTCGCAAGTCTGGAACGGTAGGACGCTACCATGGACGTTGGCGGCTGGCTGCGAAACCTGGGACTCCGACAGTATGAGTCAGCATTCATCAAGAACGCTATTGACACCGATGTGCTGCCGGAGCTGACCGAAGGCGATCTCGAAAAGCTCGGGATACCGCTGGGCGACAGGAAGCGTCTCATCAAGGCGATCAAGGCGATGGCTGGCGGCTCTCCCAGTGCGCTCATCACGAGCGAAGTCGGGGAGAATGCGCCGAGCGACTACCCCCCCATGGCTGCTGCCGAGCGCCGTCACTTGACCGTGATGATCTGCGATCTGGTGGGCTCGACTGCTCTATCGGCCCGACTCGATCCGGAAGACATGGGCGCCGTGCTCGATGCCTTTCAGGCTGCCTGCGCCCGTATCACGCTATCCTATGATGGTTTCCTTGCTGATTTCCGGGGCGATGGGATATTGGCCTATTTCGGCTATCCCCGCGCGCACGAGGACGATGCCGACCGAACCGTGCGCGCGGGGCTCGATATCGCCGCCGCTGTTGCACGGCTCAAGACGCGCGCGGAAGAGCCGCTCTCCGTCCGCATTGGCATCGCCACCGGCTTGGTGGTGGTCGGTGACCTCGGTGGCGCGGGTGCCTTGCGGGAGCGTGCTGTGGTTGGGGATACGCCGAGCCTTGCGGCCCGCCTTCAGGCCTTGGCCGAGCCTGGGACGGTCGTCCTCGCCGCCTCCACACGCCGGCTCCTCGGCGATCGGTTCCGTCTGCGCGACCTTGGGCTTCACAAAGTCAAGGGTATTGCCGAGCCGATCGCGGCGTGGGCGGTTGACGGCATGTCGACTTCCGAGAGCCGCTTCGAAGCGGTTCACGCGGCGGGTCTAACTGATCTTATCGGCCGCGAAAACGAAATCGATTTCCTGCTGAAACGCCAACGCTTCGCGTGGAAAGGTGAAGGCCAGATCGTACTGATCTCGGGCGAACCGGGGATCGGCAAGTCCCGCCTTGCGGCGGCTCTCGAAGAGCGCATCGCCGACGAGCCGCACACGGCCTTGCGTTACCAATGTTCGCCTTACCATACCAACAGCGCGCTTTACCCGTTCATCGCCCAATTGGAGCGAGCGGCGGGGTTCAAGGCAGACGATACGTCCGAGCAACGCCTCGACAAGCTGGAAGCGCTTCTCGGCATAGCCGCATCGCGAGTTCAGGACACAGCACCGCTTTTTGCTGCGCTGCTGTCGATCCCGTTCGGCGACCGGTATCCGCGGCTAGCGCTCAACCCCGCACAGCAACGTCGCCGCACGTTCGCGGCATTGCTCGATCAGTTTGAGAGTCTCTCGCGTCAGAAACCGATCCTGCTCGTGTTCGAGGATGTGCACTGGGTCGATGCCACCTCCCTCGAGCTACTCGATCTGACGGTCGAGCGGATGCGCCAACTACCGGTCCTTGCCCTTTTCATCTTTCGGCCGGAATTCGAGCCGCCCTGGGTTGGTCTCCCAAATGTCAGCGCCTTGACGCTCGGTCCCCTCGGCCGCAACGATGTTGAAAGCATCATTACGCAGGTGGCCGGCGGCCATGCACTGCCAGCCGAAGTGATGAATCAGATTGTCGCCAAGACCGACGGCAACCCGCTGTTCGTCGAGGAACTCACAAAGACGGTGCTCGAAGGGGACATCCTGATCAAGGATGCCGACGGCTATCGACTCGACGGGCCTCTGCCTCCGCTCGCCATTCCAGCGACCCTTCAAGACTCCTTGATGGCGCGACTCGACCGCATGGCGCCGGTGAAGGAGATCGGCCAAATCGGGGCAGCCATCGGGCGTGAGTTCTCCTATTCCTTGATGCGCGAGTTGGCCGGACGCGACGAAACCGCACTAAAGCATGCTCTCGCCAAACTCGAGCAGGCCGAACTCGTGTTCCACCGTGGTGAGCCACCGGAAGCTATCTATAGCTTCAAGCACGCGCTGGTGCGGGATGCGGCATATGAGAGTCTGCTCAAGAGCCGCCGGCAGCAATTGCACGGCCAGATTGCGCGCACAATGGAGGAGAAGTTTCCCGACATTGTGGTGAGCCAGCCGGAAATCGTGGCTCACCACTTCACTGAAGCCGGTCTTGTTGAACCCGCGATCGATTACTGGCTCAAGGCTGGCAATCTCGCACTCAGCCGCTCAGAGAACGTTGCTGTCGGTCATCTGAAAGAAGGGTTGAAACAGATTCCCAATATTGATGACCCAGTGCTACGCAACAAGTATGAATTGCTGCTTCAAACGTCGCTCGGCAAATCCCTCCGGGCGACTAAAGGCTGGAGCACCGACAGTGTGAAGCATGCGTATACGCGAGCACTTCAGCTGTGCAAAGGGAGTGGGCTTGACGAACATACCTTGCCTGCGGTGTTTGGTTTGTGGACTTGGAATTTCCTTCGTGCAGCGCTTGGTGAAGCTCAAGTCCTTGCCGAACATTTACTGAACACAGCCGAGAATGTAGACGACTCTGTTCGTAAGGTTCTTGCCCACGAAGCTCTAGGGTTCACCTTATTTGCACAAGGGAAATTTGACGCTGCCCACGCGGAGCTAGAACGCAGCATTAGCCTGTGTGAGGACAGCAAGGCCGCGGTGTATCTTGACCTGTCGGCGCAAGACCCGCGCGTGCACGTCAGGTCATACGACAGCATGGCGCTATGGTTCCTCGGCTATCCTGATCAGGCGGTGCGGATTTGCGCGGAGGCCCGCCGTTATGCAGATGCATCTCAACATCCATTCAGCCAGGCAATGGAACGAACGATAAGCCTCCGGGTGCATCAGTTTCGCGGTGAAGCTGCCGTTGTTGCAGGCCAGGTCAACGCGGCAATCGCACTCTGCGAAGAGCATGAGTTTAGCCACTATCTAGCCATGGCTTTGATTTTGCGCGGATGGGCAAGTGCCCAGCAAGGCGAGTTTGAGAAAGGTATTGCCGAGATTCAAGAAGGTTTGGAAAAAGAACGGGCCACCGGCGCCTTATTGTATGAGTCGTATACTCTGGGGTTACTGGCCGATGCATGCATAAAGAATGAACACTACGGGCAAGCGCGCGAATTTTTGAACCAGGCGCAATTGAGGCTCGATGAAAAGAACTCCGGGTGCTTTTACGTGGCTGAAATATATCGCTTGCTCGGAGAAACATATTTGCGATCACACCAAGATCTGGATCAGGCGGAGCATTATTTTTCTAAAGGTCTTAAGGTCGCGCGCGAGCAAAAGGCCAAATCCCTTGAACTTAAACTTTGTGTGAGTATTTATGACCTGTACGAGCAGAGACAAAACGCCGACAAGTATCGCTCAGAACTTGGCGAGATCTACGGATCTTTTAGTGAGGGTTTTGGCACTCCGGATCTTGTCAGAGCCAAGGCAAGGTTGGAAAATGCTTGATTAGATGTTTCAGTCTCGCTCGATCATGCTGCTGAATCACGATGGCGCAGCCACTGCTTCGACCGTGAACGAGCCAAAAAACTCCATCCCCCGCTATCCAAAGATGGGCCTCACTGCAAATTAATGTGGGACTCTACCGATCGCGTATGCCTGTGCCTTAACGGCTATTGCCACACTCCGGTTCAAACGAGGTGCAGTACTCGGCTGTCTCTTTGAATTACTAAATTTACGAACTCATTATTGATTATCTCCAGAATGTACTTTCCATCGTCCGCCATCAAAAAATGGGAACCTTTGCGCACATGGTTGGTGAACCCGCCGCGGGTGAGCTCGCCCCAGCCGGCGGAGTCTTCTTCCGATACCCACGGGTCCGAATCGCCGACAAAACTAGAGATCGGAAAGGAAAAAGGCTCGACAGGTTGATACTCATAATTGTAGGCCATCCCAAACTCGGCGCGGATTGTGGGCAACAACACCTTCCTCAGCGTCGGTATTTCCAACATCTTGTTGGCAGCCGGAATATCGAAATGACGTATCATATCCGCGAAGATTTCGTCCGCTTGGGCGTAAAGCGGGACGCTAATATCAAACTCCCGGTGCAGCATCATGTCGTAAACCAAGTTGTCCTCAAACTCTCCCCTGCGCTTCAACAGATGTGGCGGCTTTACTCCGCAGGCAAACGAGTGCTTGATGAAGTGCGCACACCCTTCGGGTAGCGCGCAAAGTGTCGCAAACATGGTAAGTCCACCCAGGCAATGGCCAAAAAAGGCAGCCGGTCTGTCCAGCCAGTCAACCATTTCCGGCAACAGACGCTCGACAAAAGTATCCAGGTCATCGACGGCTGTTTCATTGATGCGGGTTCCGCGCCCCGGCGGCTCAACCGCAACCACCTCCACAGAATCGTCGAGCCGTTGCGACCAAGCCCGGAACGATGCAAGGCCGCCGCCCGCATAGGGAAAACAGAATAACCGGGCTTTGGCATTCGGATTGGGCCGAGGTGCGATCAGCCACTTTCCGATGGCGCGCGACGCGACCTCACCGGCAGGGCGAAAGACCGGCACACCGAAATCTTTTGTCCCAGCTCCATTGCCCCACCTGGCGGCTGGTGTCTTTTCATTCATTCCAACATCCGGATAAGCCTGCGGGTCATTTCCATTTCCCGCAGGATTTATTGCCGTCCCGTCGGGCGCGTAACCATTGGTGACTTGTTGCAGCCCCATCCCGTCTCGGAATTGATCACTCGCAATTCGGGCTTCCGCTGTCAGCGAACGCGGGCTTCCGTGCGCTGCAGGCGTCGCCCGCGAAATGATATGCGCGACAGCTATGGGCGGGTTCACAGCCAATGTTCTGACAGCCGTCGCCGATGTCATCGCCGACTCAGGTTCGGCGGGTTCGTCCTTTGCAATTCCTGCAAACAAATCGAACAAATGATCGACTAGCTGGTTGATAGTCGGTCCGCTGATAAGTTCTGCGATCGAAACCGGTATACCAAATTCATCCTCCAGGCTATTCGCAAACGTCACCGACCTCAACGAATCCAGACCAACTTCATTCAAAGGTCGATCCGGATCTATTGGGTCTGCGAAGCCAAGCTCCGCCATTATGCGCTGTTGCAATCTGCTCAAAAGCTGTTGGCGTGTTTCGTCATTCACTGCGATAGGAGGTGCAGCGGGGGCGAACGTTCCCTGCGCAAGTTTCGCCGATCCGAAATCCTCATTTCTCTTCAGAAGCTCCGCCAGGAACAGGGGCTTACCTACCCTGCCGGCGTAAGTCGGCCAATCAGCAATTGCGACCGCGATCTGGTCCACATCGCGGTGCATCAACTTGTCGAACGCCTGCATTGCGAGAGCGGGAGAAACAAATTTTACGCCCAGCGACGACCACATCGCCTCCCCGCGAGCACCCGAAAAGGTGGCCAACCCGCCCCCCGACCAGGCAGACCAGTTGATCGCCGTGGCCGGCAAGCCCTTGGCGCGGCGGTGAGCTGCCAAAGAATCGAGAAAGGTGTTGCTGGCGGAGTAGTTCCCCTGGCCGGCAGAGCCCAACAAACTCAACAAAGAAGATTTCAAAATAAAGAAGTCTAGCTCTAGCGATTTGGTGTATTCATGCAGAAGCCAGCTTCCATACACTTTAGGCTCGAATAGGCGCGCGAATCTGTCCCAATCAAGTTGGGCCAATATTCCGTCATCCAAGATGCCAGCCGAATGTACCACACCTTTTAATGGTGGGAATTCGTTGCTGATTGTCTGCATGAGGCGGCTTACGTCTTCATCGCGGCTGATGTCGGCCGCTATTACATGGATTGCTGCGTCGTTAGTTTCTGCTGCGCTGAATAGTTCTTGCGCCGCTTCGGAGCTCGCGTTTCGACCTGTCAGGACAAGGTGTTTCGCACCTTTACTTATTAGCCACTTGGCGACACTGCGCCCCAACATTCCCAGACCTCCGGTCACAAGATAGGTGGCGTCCCCACGCACCCGCGGCAGCTGTGCCGGCAGTTCGGCAAGTGATTGCCTGACGAACCTTGGGATATTGCGTTGGCCGCCGGCGGAGATGGCAATTTGAGTCTCACCATCTGGGTCGAGCAACTCCGCCGCCAATAAATCTATGTCCGGCGTCCGGTCACCGTTCAGTTGCAGATCAATCAATCCTCCCCAAATGCCCGGGTACTCGATCGCAGCGGTTCGTCCCAAACCCCATAGAGGTGCTTGGACCGGATCAACATGCTGGTCCTGGCCTTCCGTCTTTTGAGTGTTTGCGGTTACAAACCAAAGCCGCCTGCCTCTCGGATTCGTAGACCGCGTTTGGTCAAGGGCATGCAAGACTGCCAGTGCCCCGCGACACATCATCTCGCTGCCGCTCTTCAATCTTGCTAAGGTCAAACCATCTAAAGATGGGGCATCCAACCCCCACAGGTAGACCACGCCATCGCACGGCAGCGTCTCGCTGGCAGCGAATTGCTCCAGCAATCGGCGAAAATCGTGAGGCTGCCGTTCGTTCACAGTCCACTTTCGGACACCCTGTTGGGCGAATGCATCCCCCCTGTAGACGAGGTGGCAATGATGGCCCGCAGCTTCTAGTCTGCTGGCTAGCGCCACACCAACACCTTTTGCATCGGCGAAGATCATCCAGCTTGCCGGCGCACGGTCCTTCTCAGAGTTGGCAGCCCGCCTAACGCTCTTCCGCCAGGCTGCCCGATAAAACAAGTCGTCCGTGCCGGCTTGAGGCGATTGCACGCTATCAAGCGGCAACAGGCGTACGGTCAGCCCTTCCAGTTCTGCCACCGGCTGCTGCGCCGCGTCGAAAATCCGAATGTCGATCACCTGCGTGTCGTCTTTCTCGACGCTGCGCAGCCTGGTGTGAACCCATGCTTCCTCGATCCCGTCCTGATAACAGCGAAATCCCGCCAACGAGATGGGCAGGTAGGAGTTACGGCGATCGCTTTTGGCGTTCTCCTCACCATCAAGTACCAAAGGATAGGCATGCAGGCACGCATCCAGAAACGCGGGGTGCATCACGTATTGCGTATTTGCCAAACCGTCCGGAAGTCGCACTTTAGTAAGCGCCTCATGTTGACCAAGGTACAATTCCCGGATGCCACGAAAACTGGGGCCATATTCAAGCCCGAGCTTGTCCAATCGATCATATAAATCGGCAACAGTCAGTGTCTGCTGGCAACGGGCCTGGACATCTTTCGTCGAAAAGGTCGACCCGGACGGCACGTCTGACTTGCGCAAGGTGCCCGTCATGTGGGTGTGCCAGACCTCCGAGTCTTCGGTGGCTGCACTTACCAGTCTGAAACTTGCCCTGTCGGACTTCAGCGGAGTTACCAACACCCGCACAGTCCGATCTTCCCCATTGGTAAACGACATCGCCTGGTGATGCATCGCATTATCGAAACTGACTCGCGGCGTCCCGAAATGCATCCGGCCGACGACCGTGGCCGCCTCCAGTTCTGCGGTGGTTGGCAGGACAACGGTTCCCAAAACCCTATGATCGGCGAAGTAGCCTGTATGCTGCACGCCGTAGTGCGCTTCATAACGCACCTCTTTGGGAGTTGAATTTATACGTGCACCCACCAACGGATGGAGTCGTCGTTCGACAGCATTCCGGGCTCGGTCAGTATGGTTCGTATTGTCCTCTATCCAGTGCCGCTGGCGCTGGAAGGGGTAAGTGGGCAAGGGTATTCGTCGCCATGAAGCGTCGGCATGCACTGCAGTCCAGTTTAAGTTGTGGCCGGCGATATACAACGCGACCAGCATTTCGGTGATCGAATCGGCATCTGACTTTTGACGGTTGAGCGTAGCAATCCAGGCGGAGGACTTGCCTTTTGCTCCAAGGCAAACTTGCGCAAGCGGCAGCAGCACCGGGTGTGGGCCGATCTCGAGAAAGGTCCGGCACTCAAGCTTAGCAAGCGCGAGCATCCCATCTCCGAACCGCACCGCTTCCCGAGTGTGTCGGCGCCAATAGGATTTGTCGGGCGCGGCGGCCAACAACTCGCCGGTGACGTTGGATATCAGGGGCAGTTTAGGTGCGTTATGCTTGAGCTGGCCTGCAACGTTTTCCAGCTCATCAAGAATGGGTTCGGTACGCGGCGAATGAAAGGCGGTGGAAACTTGCAATTCCCGATAGCTGATATCTCGCCGGTCCAGCTCTTCCAATAGCGGTCTCAATGCATCCCGGTCACCGGACACGACCGTATTCAGTGGTCCGTTCATTGCCGCCACAGTAATGTCGGGAGCGACCTTATCGATGAGTGCACGCACCACGGATTCCTCGGCAAATATCGAAGCCATGGTCCCACCGCTCGGTAGTCCGCGCATCAACGCGCCACGGGCAGTGACCAATCGCATCGCGTCTTCGAGCGTAATTACGTCCGCTGCACAAGCAGCGGTAATTTCTCCCAAGCTGTGTCCAATCACTGCGTCAGGCGTCATGCCCCACGATTTCACAAGTGCCGCCAGAGCATACTCGACTGCAAACAGCGCAGGCTGGGTGAAGTCGGTGCGGTTGACCAGCGCATCATCGCTGTCCCCGGCAAAAATCACGTTCAGCAAACCTTTTTCAAGATAAGGCTCTGCCAAGGCATGACAACGATCCATGGCATTCCGAAAAACTGAGTGCGTGCGATATAGCTCCGCGGCCATGCCGGCACGCTGCGAACCCTGACCGGAAAACATGAAAGCGATCCGCGCGTGGCTGGTGCGTTGCAGGCTCGACGCATCTTTGGCCACCGCTCGCAGCCATGCTGTGAGGTGCTTTTTCAGCTCTGCTACCGATCGGGCGGGCGCGGCGAAGCGGAATGTGAACTGGCTTCTGCTAACGTTAGTGGTATAGCAAACGTCACCAATCGGTGCATCGGGATTGTCATTCAACCAGTTCAGAAGTTGCTCGACACGCGCCACCAACGCATCTGCGCTTTTGGCTGAAAGGGTAATCAAACACGGGAAACGGTCTGGTGACTGGCTCCTCATCACCGCGGTTGGCGGCGCCTCTTCGAGGACGGCGAAGGTATTCGTACCGCCGATCCCAAGGCAATTTAACCCGGCCCGCCGCGGCGTATTCGTAAGGGGAAAATCCTGCAGCTCTGTATTTACGTAAAAGGGCGACGATGCGAAGTCGATTCGAGGGTTCGGCGTTTCATAATTGATGCTCGGCGGGATTTGTTTGTGATGCAGCACGAGCGCGGTTTTGATCAGGCCGGAAATTCCCGCCGCCTGCTCCGGATGGCCGATATTGCCCTTAACTGAACCGACAGCACAGTACTGCTTGCGTTTGGTCTCCTTTCGGAAAGCCATGGTCAGCGCTTCGATTTCCAACGGGTCGCCGACAATCGTGCCGGTTGAGTGGCATTCGACATAGCCGACGCTGTCTGCGCTTACCCCAGCCAACTCCAGCGCATCGACTACCGCCTGGCACTGCTGGCCCAGACTTGGGGCCGTGTAGCTGATTTTGGCTGAGCCATCGTTATTCGCCGCGGTCCCTTTGATCACTGCAAAGATATGGTCGCGATCAGCGACAGCTTTTTCCAAAGGCTTAAGCAACACGGCGCCGACGCCGCTGCCAAAAATAGTTCCCTGGCCATCCGAATCGAAGGGGCGGCAGTGCCCGTTTAGGGAATAGAGGTTTCGCTTTTCCGCCAAGTATCCCTCGACTTGCGGCACACGCACCACCGAACCTCCTACCAGCATCATATCGCACTCATCGAACCTCAGATTCTGACACGCCTGGTGGACCGCCACCAAGGATGAAGAGCACGCCGACTGAATTGTGAAGCTGGGGCCCCTGAGATTCAGCTTGAAGGAAACGCGGGTACTCAAGAAATCCTTGTCGTTGTTGATGTGCGAAGTGCTTGCTGTCTGGCCGGGAAAATCTGCATGGTGCAGTTTTGCTAGCAGATAACTCGCAACGACGCCGCCGCCGGTCGAAAGAACCCCAACCTTTCCCGGGTAACCAGCCGGGTCATAACCCGCGTTTTCGAACGCCTCCCAGGACACCTCCAGAAACAAGCGCTGCTGTGGGTCCATTAGGGCTGCATCTTTGGGGGAATAGCCGAAGAACGACGCGTCGAACATCTCGACGTCCTGCAACATCGGCGAAGCCTTTACGTACCTGGGATTGGCAACCAAGGACGGGTCGACACCGGCTGCAACAAGTTCTTGATCAGAAAAAAAAGTGACGGACTCGACGCCGTCACACAAATTCTTCCAATACTCGTCGGCCGTGGCCGCTCCAGGAAATCGACAAGACAGGCCGATTATCGCGATGTCAACGTTACGCCGTGGACCACTCATCTTGACACCTCGACCGACACAAGCATTTTGAAATTATTGTCAGCAAAATGATCGGATACAGAAACCTCATCTGTGCGGAATTCAATATCAGTCAGAATTGGTTCAGTGACTTTTCTATTTGCTGTGGCTTTTAGTTTTGTTGCCATCCTTTAGTGTATTTAATGCATCACTCATACGCTTCAAAATTGCTTCTTGGGCCTCGATAAATTGAATTGAACCAGAAACCAATTTTGGGAAGGTCTCTTTATATGTGTCCTCTACTCTCTTTTCGAGATCGGCATCAAAAGGACTTCTCCACCTTCGCGACGGATCCAAGATCATCATCAGAGCATGTAGTTCAAGCAACGTCAGTTTCTGAACCGGCTTGACATGACTAGTATCTTCAATGCCTTTTTTCACAATTGCGAGCATATCTCGTTGGAAGGATAACCATGGCAATGCTAGCAAAGTGAAGCTCCTCAACATGCTGTCTCTGTAACTTTGAGCATGGTCCGAGTTGCTGTCCTTATCGTTCGGCATCTGAGTACCTTTCGTCCATTAAGCGCGTTTGCACCTTGGAACCCCCCCTGGCGGGTAGTGGCGCAACTGGCCGGGCGCGGCCAACATGGCACGGCGGCCCGGCGCGCCGCCTGACGGTATGCGGCATCAGGTTGCGGCTCGCGGACGACACCGCACCTCGCTCATCTGAATCCCCGAAGCCTTTGCTGCGTGCACAGACCGTGCGCCCGGGGCCGCTCGCCAGTACCGGCTCGCGATCCTTCCGCAGGATAGCCACCATACGCTGTTGAGTAAACCGCGACTTCCGAGCCGCCGAATTATGACCGACATCATCACCAAACTCGTCAGTGGGTACCTCCACAGCAGGATTGATGAGCTCCTGGGCCTGTGGGCGCATCAGCGTGGCGTCCGCCACCATCTGCAGCAACTCGAGCCGAGTCGCACCTACCTGGACATTTATTCGGCTAACACCCGTGAGATTACCCCAGGTCGGCTGAGGCCCGCACCAAGAGGCCGCAACAGCACCGACAAGACCAATTCGCGCCGCCTCATTGTCGCTCCCAAGGCAGAGGACAGAGCATCGGATTCCGGCGATGTCCGCATTGGTAAAGCAGACATGGCCGGTACGTGTGTGAAATAATTCACACAGGGATTAAACAACACTATGCAAACTTACTTCACAGGTATCCGAGGTCGCGCGGGGCGGACCATGAAACGCGTCGGGTGCATTTTTGCTATAAGTCTTTGCCTTGTTAGCCCCGCAGTTGCGGCACCGCCTCTTCCCGCTTACGGGATCGACATCAACCAAACATCCGTTTCCGGAGTGTCCTCGGGAGGCGCGATGGCAGTGCAGATGCACGTTGCTTATTCGTCTATAATGCGCGGTGTCGGTGTAATCGCGGGTGTTGCTTACGATTGTGCAAATTCAGATTTGCCATCGTCCACGGCGAGCGCTACTCAAGGTTTTTTTTGTATGAGTGGTGCTATCGGCGCTGACATTTCAGCGAAAAATTCAATCGATAGAACAAAAGAAGCCGCCATTGCTGGTGGTATCGACGATCCAACAAATCTTCCTCGACAAAAAGTATGGCTGTTTTCCGGATATAATGACGGCTTAGTGCGGCGCGGGGCGATGGATGCCGTATCCAAGTATTACCTGCACTATGCCGATCTCGCCGGTAACGTATTTTACAAAACCAACAATCATGCTCCTCACGCACTGATCACCGATGATCCCAACGGGGAACCGTGCCTGCATTTCAATGATAAGTTTGTAAACAATTGCACCTACGACGCAGCCGGCCTCCTGCTCCAACATATCTATGGTAGCCTAAACTCACCCAGCGGTACTTTGAGTTCGCCCCAAGCGTTTGACCAACGCGAATTTCAAGATCCGGCCCTGGTCGGGCAAATTGGGCTCGCGGACACAGGCTGGGTCTACGTTCCAAACGCGTGCGAAACCGAGACATGTCGCGTGCATGTTGTATTTCACGGTTGCAGACAGTACGAGCAAAAGGTGGGCGACGCGGTCTACAGCCACGGGGGCTACAATAAATGGGCAGACAAGAACAAAACCATCGTGCTTTATCCACAGACTCAACCTATCGGGACTGATGGGCTCGGTACCCAAGGGTGTTGGGACTGGTGGGGTCTCAGCGACGCTCTGCCCGGGAACCGCGAGTTCGCAAGAAAAACCGGTCACCAGATCTCGGCAATCAAGAAGATGCTCGATCGCCTCGCTGGAGGCCCCCCGCACGCTGCGGGTCCTTCCGACACCTTCGGAACGCCTCAACACTTCTCGGTGGTGGATACAACATCGACCTCCGTGGCGCTGGTCTGGCAGTCCAATAGTGCCGCAACAGGTTTCAACATTTACCGGTCGCGTAGCAGCGCTGGGACTTATAAGAAAATAAATAGTGGTAAGGTATCAGGGGCCAGCTTTGTGGATCGGGGGCTCACTCCGAACACCACTTACTATTACAAAATTACCGCCGTCGACTCGTCGAACAACGAGAGCTCAGCGGCAGGCCCGGCACACGAGAAGACTGCATCTAAACCGCCCGCGTGTGACCCCTATTTTGGAGACAATGTCTTCCTCACGAAGGAGTTTGTTGCGTACACATTGGACTTCCTCACCACTTGGGCGGCAGTCAGCAACGAGTATTTGGGTCCGTACAGTCCTGACTCCTTCAGCCAACTCACTAAAGAGAACGGTTCATACCACCTTCACTATTGTCCCTGAGCTGGCATTGCGACTGAAGCACAGCCGATGGACTAAGTACTAGCCCCAGCACCCGTCTTTTGCCGCATTCATGTTTTTCCTGGTTCTCGTGGTCGCGTAAAACCAAATGGCAGAAAGTCCGGAGCGCCCGTGGTAAGAGCGGCTGCGGCTCTTCTCTACGAGACGGTCTGGCGGGGGCGAGACGATGATGCCGATGTCCGCTTTACCCCCCAAAAGCAAACATCAAGCAGTGCGCCCAATACGAATTCTATTCGGCTAAGGGCATCAGCAGCGGCGACTGATATACTTGGTGCTGCGTATCGTTGGTCCGCAATGGAGGGTAAATGCGGTGCAGGTCGGCAGGGTCGATCTGCATTTCGCCGTTCTCGGCCTGAGAAGCCGGAATCTTTCCGGCTTTGATCGCACGCAGGATCGCGGTTTTATTCCGGCCGACCGCCGCAGCGGCTGTTGCGAGGGTGTGCATGGGTTTTAGCTACCGTTGCAATGAGCAGATACGGTG
>DASSLE010000211.1:0-13913 GCA_035689725.1 Pseudolabrys sp. | reverse complement strand
GCCGATCCAGGGCAGCGTCCCCGCCGCGCCTCCGGCGATAAACACCCTCTCACCCGCGTCGTTCAGGTCACGGACGAGCTCGTCGACAGTGGCGGCGGCTTGGTCGTTCTGTCGCAGCACCAGCACGGGCGTTGCCGGCGTCAACGATGCGCGCGGCCCGTGCCGCAGCTCGGCCGCGCTGTAACCGAGAGCCGGGACCCGCAAGATTTCGGCCACCTTGAGCGCGATCTCGCGGACGCAACCAAGGCCGTATCCTCGTCCCACGACAAAGGCCGCCGCCGCGCCCGCCGCACTGTCCGCCCAGGCCGACCAGTCGCACGTGAGCGCGCCGGACAATCGGAGCGGCAGATGTTGTAGGCTGTCGTTCAGATCGTCGTCGCGCGCCAGCGCCGCCACCAGCTGCGCCCCGGCGATCATCGACAGAACGACGGTTTTGGTTGCCGCGACGGCGTGCTCAGCTCCTGCGCCGATCGGTAGCACCAGCTCGGACGCGGCGGCTGCGGGAGAGTTTTCATCATTGACGATGGCAAGAGTCAGCGCGCCCAACTTGCGCGCCACTTGGGTGGCGTTGACGAGATCGGGACTAAGCCCAGACTGCGACACCACGACGAAGAGGGCATCGCGCAATTCCGGAGGCCGCTGGTAGGCAGTCATGACGGAAGGGGCGGCGGCGGATGCGAGCAGGCCAAGCCGCACTTCGAAAAGGTAGCGCAGATAAACGCCGACATGACCCGAGCTGCCGCGTCCGCAGAAAACGACGATGCGCGGCTTGGACTGCTCAATCCGTTCGACGATCGCCGCGAACACATCGGGACGCGCCAGAAGACGCTCGGCCGCCGCCGGAATCTCGGCGGTCTCGCGTGCCATCGCGCTTCCGGTGCGCGGTTCAGCCATCGTTGCGCGTAAACGCATTGATGGCGGAGCGCAGATTGCCCGCGTGACGCTGCAGCAGCTGCACGGCTTCGCTGCGGCCCATTCCCAAGCCGAGCAGGACGGCCGTCTTAACGTCCCCGTCTGCTTGTTCGAGATAGCGCGCCGCGTCGCCCGCCGAACAGCGGACGATTTCGCTGACCACGGCTTCTGCGCGCCGGCGCAACTTGGCGTTCCGCGCCCGCATATCCACCATCAACCCGCGATAGACGCGGCCCATCTTCACCATCACGGCGGTCGAGAACAGGTTCAGCACGATCTTCTGGGCGGTGCCTGCCTTCATCCGGGTGGAACCGGCGATCACCTCACTTCCCGTGTCGGCCAGGATACGATGGCGCGCGACCTCGAACAGCGGAGCGCCCGGGTTGTTGGCGACGGCGATCGTCACCGCGCCCGAGGCACTGGCCGCCCGTAAGGCGCCGATCGTGAAGGGAGTCGTGCCACTCGCTGCGACGCCGATGACGACATCATTGGCGCCGATCTTCGCGTCCGCCATGGCCTGCGCGCCGGCGGCCTCGTTGTCCTCGGCCTGCTCGGTGCTCCGGACGAGCGCGTCAAGTCCCCCCGCCATGGCAAAGACAAGACGATCGGCCGGCCAGTCATAGGTTGGCGGCAGCTCGGTCCCGTCCTGCACGCCGATGCGCCCAGACGTGCCGGCTCCGGCGTAGACGATCCGTCCGCCTCGCTGCAGCGCTGGCGCCGCGTCCTCGACAGCTGCGGCGATCGCGCCAAGGGCGCCGCGAACCGCAGCGGCTGCCGTAAGCTGCCCCTCATACATGGCCGCGATCATCTCGACTGCAGACCAGGAATCGAGTTCGACGTAGCGTGGGCTGATTTGCTCGGTGCGCATGACCCTGTCTCGGTTATGCCGAAAACGCGGCCGGCATTCGCCTCTATTCCGATACGTCGGCCCGCGGACGTTATCCCTTCATGACGGCACGTCGGGCGAGATGCAAGGCGCCATCCACCGCATCGCCCTCGACCGGAACGAGCCGGCGCTGGACATCCGGCGCCAGCCACGGCTGCATCGACGATGCCAGCCCGCCGAGCAGGGCGACGCGGGAAGCGCCGAACTCGGACAACCGGCGCACCAGTTCATCGATCTGCTCTGCGGCGTCCCGGACGATCCGCCGCGCGACCGAATCTCCGGCGTCCGCATGCCGCATCACCAAGGGCGCGAAGGTCGCATAGTCCGTGGCCGTCGCGTGATCCATCCAGGCAACGACCTCGAACGGATCGTTGTGGAAGCGCACCATCACGTCATGCGTGAGCCTAGTACCGACGGCACGCTCGTCATAGGCCCGTAACGCTAGGCGGATCGCGTGCAGCCCGAGATCGGCCCCGCTACCCTCGTCGGATATGGGAAAGCCATAGCCGCCAACCCTGATCTCACGTCCGCCGACGATGGCAAAGCCGACGCTGCCCGTTCCAACGATGACGATGCCGCCATCTCGGTCGCCATGCGCCCCGATGCAGGCGATCGTCGCGTCATGAGCATAAATGACGGAGCGGAAGGGATGCGGCCGCAGCACGAGCTGCTCGAGCGCGCCTTTGCGACCGACCCCGGCGAGCCCTACGGCAGCATACACGGAACTCAGCGCGTTGGAGCCAAGCCCAGCTTCCTCGAGCGCGAGGCGGCAAGCCTTTTCCACTTCGGCAAGCGCGCTGTCGACTCCTATGCGCAGCGCGGCGGGGCCGGCAATGCCGGTCCCGAGCAAGCATCCCTCTCGGTCCTCGAGGCGCGCACGGCAGCCCGTGCCGCCACCGTCAACGCCAACGAACAGCGGACCAGGTTGTGAAGCCGTCGTCATCCTGCGACCCGTTGGAGATCCGCACCGCATTGCACCAGCTTGCGGTCGAGCGACTCATACCCGCGATCGAGATGGTAGATGCGGTGGACGGTCGTTTCGCCTTCGGCGACCAAGGCGGCGAGGACCAGGCTTACCGATGCGCGCAAGTCGGTGGCCATCACTTCCGCGCCATGCAGCCGCTCGACGCCACGCACCAGCGCTGTCGAGCCTTGCAGCGAGATGTTGGCGCCGAGCCGCCCGAGCTCGGGGACGTGCATGAATCGGCTCTCGTACACAGTCTCGCGGATGACCGATGCGCCTGATGCGATGGTCATCAAGGCCGTGAACTGCGCCTGCAAGTCCGTGGGAAATCCGGGGTAAGGTTCGGTCACGACGTCGATGGCCTGCAAGGGGCCGGAGCGGACAACCATCAGACCCCGATCGGTCGGCCAGATCTGAACTCCGGCACTTTCCAGGACCGCACCGACCGACCCGAGGTGCTCGAGATGGGCGCCGAGGATCTCGAGATGACCGCCGGTGATGGCGGCGGCGATGGCGTAGGTCCCAGCCTCGATGCGGTCGTTGATCAGTTCGTGGCGGGCGTGGTGCAGGGCATCTACCCCCTGCACCAGAATCCGATGCGTCCCGGCACCCTCGATGCGCGCCCCCATCGCGGCCAGGCAGAGCGCGAGGTCGCAGACTTCGGGATCGCGCGCCGCGTTCAGGATCTCGGTTTCACCCCGTGCGAGGATCGCCGCCATCAGGGCCGTCTCGGTCGCCCCCACGGATGGCGACGACAGCACGATGCGGCCGCCGCGCAGCCCGTCGCCTTTGGTCCGCGCGTGAATGTAGCCGGACTCTATATCCACGTCGGCCCCGAGCGCGTCCAGTGCCTTGAGATGCAGGTCGATCGGCCGCGCGCCGATCGCGCAGCCCCCCGGTAGGGATACGCGCGCAGAACCGAAACGGGCCAGCAGCGGCGCCAGGACGAGAATGCTAGCGCGCATGCGGCGGACCATGTCGTAGGGCGCTTGCGCATTGCTGGCTCCGCCGGCATCCAGCACTAGCATCCGCCCAGGACCACGGGTGGCAACCACGCCGAACTCGCGCATCAGCGCGAGCATGGTGTCGACGTCCGTCACTTCGGGAACATTCGCCAATTCCAGCCGTTCGGAGCTGAGCAGAGCAGCAGCAATCTGCGGCAGAGCTGCGTTCTTCGCCCCGCAGATCTGGACCGAGCCTTCAATGCGTCTGCCGCCACGAATGACCAACCGGTCCATGCTGTTTCTCTTCCGTCGCCTGGAATGCGATCAGCAAAGCGGGCACCGGCTTTGCGTTTGGTCGCGCCAGATCGGCGCATCATCCTGTCGGCAAATGGTATTAGCGTCGGCGGGTGATGCTCTGGGTATTCGGCGTCCTTTAACTTAGATTGGATCTGTTGCGCTACCAATCCAGCCCGCCATGGACATAGATGAGCCCGGGTCAAAACAATCAGTCAATCACCGACGGGCATGCCGTCGTGGCGGACCGCATTTTTGATGGTCACGGCTGGCGTGCCGAAGCCGCGGTGCTGGTCCGGGAGGGTCGCATTGTTGGACTTGGGTCCTGGGGCGAGGTTCCGCCCGATTGGCCGCAGACGCGGCTCGCGGCCGGTGTCTTCCTTGCCCCCGGCTTCATAGATCTGCAGGTCAATGGGGGCGGCGGCGTCCTCCTCAACGATCAACCGACGGCCGACGGTATGCGCGCCATTGCCCGGGCGCACCGTCGCTACGGCACCACGGCCTGTCTCCCAACCCTAATCAGCGATACTCGCGAGCAGGTCCGCACCGCCGCTGCGGCGGCTCGCTCGATCGGCGGCCGGGACGGGGTCCTCGGCCTGCACCTGGAAGGCCCCTTCATCAGTCCGCGGCGTCCGGGTGTCCACCGGCCCGATCGGGTTGCGAAACCTGGTGCGGGCGACCTGGAGGAATTGTGCGAACTTGTCGGTGCCAGCAGGTCATTGGTCACGCTGGCGCCCGAATGCGTTCCGGCCGGCTTTGTCCGGACCTTGGCCGCCTCAGGTGTGCGGGTTTCGATTGGGCACAGCGAGGCGCCCGCTGCCGTTGTAATGCAGGCCGTCGCGGATGGCGCAACCGGCGTGACCCACCTGTTCAATGCTATGCCGCCGTTGAGTGCGCGTGCCCCGGGGATCATCGGCGCGGCGCTGGCGGAGCACCGGCTGACGGCCGGTCTCATCGTCGACGGGATTCATGTCGATCCCATTTCGGTCCGGGCCGCGTTTGCGGCGAAGGGCTCCGACCGAATTGCTCTGGTCACCGATGCCATGCCGACGGTCGGGACATCGCTGGACCGTTTCGAACTGGTTGGTCGAACCGTCAAGCTGGCTGACGGACGGCTGACAACGGAAGAGGGCACCCTGGCGGGCGCGCACCTGGATATGGCCTCGGCGGTGCGCAATGCAGTCAGGTTGGCCGAGCTCCCCCTCGAGGACGCGCTCCGCGCCGCTTCGTTGACGCCCGCGCGATTTCTCGGTCTGGATAATGAGCGCGGAGCATTAGTTCCGGGTGCTCGCGCCGATCTCGTTGCTCTAACTCAGGAGCTGACGGTCGTCGCAACCTGGCTCGACGGGAGCACTGATGATGTGCGCACCAACTGAGTGCGCGGCGTGTTCATCGCACTAACCCACCTACGAGCTGTCTGCATCCTACGGCCTTCCGTAGCGCAGGTGTCGTTGACGCTGGCTCGACCAGGCCTGCTCATCTGGTAGCGCCAGCATATCCAGGTCCTGCGGCATCGCAGACGCATCGTCGACCCATTCTCGCAACAACGGGCCGCCGTTGATGACATCGATGGGGGGTCTGCCGTGCTCGTACTCGTAGGCGAAATCGCGCCACAGCGGGTAGCCCGGGTACAAAGAGCGAATCGCCTTGAAGGCGAGGGCCTGGATACGCCAGGGCTTGAACGTCTGGTGATCGTAAGCGGGACCTTCCGTGTGTATCTGCACGCCGTGGCAAAGCTGGCCCGCATGTTTGTGAAACGTGGGTCCGAACCAGCACTCGCGCAAGCGGCAACCGTCGAGCCACCGCGGGGCAAGGACCTCCATTTGCTTCATGACTGCCCGCGCATCGATATCGGGAGCGCCGAACTGTTCGAGCGGCCGAGTGGTGCCGCGCCCTTCCGAGAGCGTCGTGCCCTCGAGCATCACGGTCCCTGCATAGGCGCGCGCCATCCACAAGTTCGGTGCGTTGGGACTGGGATTGATCCACGTGCGCGCGCCCAACGGCCAGCCGAATCCCGGCGCGGCATCGGGCTGCCAATCTTGCATCTCGATGACCCGATACTCGACATCGAGCTTGAGCGTCCTGACGAACCACAGACCCAGCTCGCCGAGCGTGAGCCCATGACGCATTGGCAACGGTCCTGCGCCGACAAAGCTTTCCCAGCCGGCGCGCAGCGTCAAACCTTCGATCGGCCGACCCACAGGATTGGGCCGATCTAGTACCCAGACGGTCTTGTGACGTTGCGATGCCGCTTCGAGGACGTAGCGCAGGGTCGTGATAAACGTATAGATTCGACAACCCAGATCCTGCAGATCGACGAGGATTACATCGAATGCATCCATCATCGCATCCGTAGGCTTGCGCACGTCTCCATAAAGGCTGAAGACCGGGATGCCATGCACCGGATCGTTGAAATCGGGCGATTCGATCATATTGTCTTGCTTGTCGCCGCGCAGGCCATGCTGCGGACCGAAGGCGGCGCTGATCTTCATGTCGCCGCATGCGGCCAGCGCATCCAGCGTGTGCGTCAGGTCTTCCGTGACGGAAGCGGGATGCGCGAGCAACGCCACGCGCTTGCCCATGAGTGGCGCACGCAAAGCAGGTTCGGCGATGAGTCGATCGATGCCAAACTTCATGGCTGCACGGCCGGAGAAAACTCATGCGCAAAGCAGTCCGCGTGGTGGAAGTCCGGCTTCCCGGGTGGATGCGCCAACGCCCAATACGACTTGCGGCCGCTCGTGTCTTCGATCAACGCCGACAAACCGAGACGCCACAAGACCTTACGTGGCAAACCCGACAAGCGATCCAACTCCAGCGAGGCCTGCAATGTATAGCAGTCGGCGCTCGACCGCACTTCGATAGGAGGCGCGCTGATCTCAGCCGCCACACACATCCCGCTTCGGTAGCTACTGAACCGATATGCCGCCCATTGTGTCGAAGGCGCAAAGTTGAATTCGTAATACTCGGCGCCCGACGAAGCACGGACAAATGCCTCGAAGCAGGTGTGCCGCCAAAGCTCGTCGCTGCGCACGGCCGCCATGACAGGCGGCATGCGGATGTTGCTGATCTTGCCGGTCACGCTATAGGACAATACCAAACTATCAGCGCGCGGACGCGCGACCCACACTTCAATATGTGCAACTGCGAAGCAACGCGAGTCCGGATGAAGTCTCAACAACTGGTGCATACCGGCATTCTATAGGTCGGATCATTGTTGTCACATGGCGCAGAGATTGTCCCAAAATCCCTTATTGGTTTGCGAGCCTCAACCACACCGATTTTCATCGGCGCGCTTTTGAATGCACTTCGGAACGCAGGTACCCATGCAGCTCATGTCCCATCGCCACGCGATACCATAAGAACAATGTTTTTCGCGACAGAACTGTTCGCACGACATCTTATAGTGTTTTTCAGCACGCGCGGGAGTTGCGTCAACCGCAAGACTAATCGCTTGCGCGTAAAGGATGCTAATTTCGGCGGAGGCTGTGGTCCCTTTCATGTAATTTAATGAGGGAGGCAATGACGCAGTATCAGGGTAACGTGCAAAGCTACGTCCTCGATATTTAATCCCCAAACAGTTCTTACAACCACAAGAGTGCCATAAGTCTCCACGGGGCTTTTGGATTGGCGATTCTCTATTTCGTGCCGCAGGATGGGCAACTCGGACAGAACCAAAAACGCACTGGGCAGGACATCTTCGATATCTATTATTGGATGAATTCCTGGCCGCATTTCATCGACCTGCTGCGCAACGAGAAGCCGGTGCACTTCCAGTACGACGATTCTAACAACACGGCTCAACTCACAAGCGTTCCCGCCACGTTCCTGGTGGATCATTGCGCTTCGCTGACAGGTTCATCAAAGCCCACGAACTCTTACAACAAAAGCTCAAAAAAAATATATAACCAGCCATGCGCTGCCTAGTGCCGTGCGATTCGAGTTCGTGATCAACCTCAAGACTGCCGAGGCATTTAGCCTCCAAAATCATCCTCAGCTGCTCGCCAGCGCCAACGAGGTGATCGAGTGAATGGCGGAATGTCCGCTATTGGCACAAAGCGGACATTGTTAAATTTTGGCGCGAAATGGTTTGTCCGCTTTTGACCCATAGCGGGCATCTGATCAAATAGCTGCACGAATACGTAAGCGTTGCTGACATGAAAATCGAAATAGAAATTGGGACGTATTACAATTTCGATGGTCATGCATATGTTCTGGCTACACGGCTTCTTAATCACATCATGTGTTAGAAAACGAAGAGCGCTCGATGCGCGGTGTCGGCTCATCCCAATGCCGAGAGTTCCTCTGGTGATCGGAGTAGTAACGACCAATGACTGACTCTAATCCCCATTACATCAATGAACTTCAATCCGACTTGCGAGCAGTTAAGGAGGGCTGGTACGCGATGGACGAACACGGCACCTTCTTATTGGGCCCATTTTCCAATCGGGAGACTTGCCTGATGAGAATCAGCCAGGCAGTGAATTGGGCAAAGTATAAGCACCAACCCATCGCGCCTTTGAAACCCGCCATCGCCTGCTCACGGCCCCGCTGTCCGTCTCGGCTCTAGCAGTGTTTGCGGGCCTGATAGTCGCGGCCGACGAGGTTATCGAATAAGGCTGGCGATGTCCGCTTCTGCACTTAGCGGACAACGGCCGCACCCGGCTTTGTCCGCCATTGGGAGTAAAGCGGACATCGCACAGACTTGTCGCAATGTCTGCTAATGACCCAAAGCGAACGTAACCTTAGCGCGCAAAAAATACAGCGCTGCACGGCTGCCTCCCCTAGGAGCTTATGAAATGGGTCAACTGTTCAATGGTGAATTTCTGATCACTAATAATATTTTTGACCAAATCGCCGATCGAGATGATTCCGATTAGTCTCCCTTGGTCAATAACCGGAAGATGGCGAACTCTTTTGTTGCTCATCACCGCCATACATTCATCTACAGTTTGATCGGGTCTGGCAAACCAGACTTGGGTCTCCATAATGTCCCGCACAAGAGTGCTCGGGGATGCGCGGCCTTTCAAAAATACGTTCCGTGCGTAATGTCGTTCCGTAATAATGCCAACGGGTTTTGGACCCTCGCAGACGACCAGGGATCCGATGTTCTCCTCTGCCATCTTGCGTATGGCGTCAAATACGGTTTCAGCGGGGCCCACTGTAAAAACGTCATGGCCCTTTTCATTGAGCAACTGCCGGACTGTTGCCATATGGGGCTATTCCTGGAACGTGTTGCAAGCATGAAAGTCTCTTCGTGAAGCGGAAGGCGAGCATTGATTCAGATCAACGAAGAGATAGCTCCCGGCTCGCGATACTGACGGACAGTGACTGCTTCCGGCACAAAGCGGACATTTCGAGCGCCGTAAAGAAAGAATGTCTGCTTTTGGGGTATACGTGTCTCGGGGTCACAACCTGCCCGTCTTGCGCTGCCCCGCAGATGCCATTCTCCATTCCAGAATTCGAATGTGGTTTTAGCTGAGTGGCGCGCCCGCGTTTGTCCGCTATTGGACCAAAGCGGACAAAGGTGGATTTTGGCCCGTGATGGTTTGTCCACTTTTGACCCAAAGCGGACATCGGCATGCAAAGGTCTGTCTTGCTGTCCTAATTTGTAATGTCCGTCACGAGATATAAACCTCGACTGCCCCGCCATAAAGGCGCAGCCTGTAAATACGGGTGCGGCGGCGGGCTCGGGAGTTCGATATGCGAAGAATCATCCAAGCAAATATCGACAGGCTCAAAGTACTGCTGAAAACAGAAACCGATCCGACAAAGCGAGCAATGGAAGCGCGCCTTCTCGCTGAGGAGGAGTTGAAACAAAAACAATTGTTACGACAAGAAAGAAACTAAGGCTTATTAATTTAGCGGTAGTCAGTCCATTTGCGCCAATGTGTCGGCTGTATGTCGATGCGCCTTTTCGTCGAAGCATCCACCCAATCAGTTCCGCTTTTGCGGACCGGGAACACCAGCGCATGGCTGCCGAGCTTGTCCATCACACCAACCTCAAGGTCGACATCGGATGGCGACAGCCATTTGTCATGTGGCCATTGATCTTTCAGCATAGAATCAATGAACGCCCGTAATGATCAGACCACGTTGATCTAGATCAACGCCATACACCTACCGGGTCGTGAGACTAAAACTTGGGTGCCACCTAATCCCCGTGGCGCGTGGCATTCAGATGTGTCCAGAGCCCCTTGGCAGACGAAGCTGGGGTTTTTTATTTCCGACCTCGATGCGGTCCCACCCGGTCAGCTATAGGCGACGAGCTGCCGATGCGAATGTCCGCTTATGGCACTTAGCGGACAATTCAGTTCCGTCCTAGACGACTACAGGCGGAATGTCTGGCACAAAGCAAACATAAGGCTCGGCGAACAGAATGTCCGCTTTCGGGGTGAGAGCGGACATTCCAATTAACGGACGTCTTAAGAAGCCTTTTTGCATTTCGCCATGAAGCTATTTTTGGCTGCGCCGTAAAGCGGCTTGCCCTCGCTGCTGACCGCTTTACTTTCGCAGGCGTCCTTCTTGCACTTCTTCACAAAGCTCGTTTTGGCCGCGCCGTGAAGTGGCTTGCCGTCGCTGCTCACCGCCCTGCTTTCGCAGGACTGCGCCATGGCGGTGCCGATAGCGAAAGAGGTAATCAAAGCAGCAAGAATAATACGTTTCATCGTTTCCTCCTTTTTTATTGCACTCACAATTCAAGTATACATGTGAACATGGCTCCAATTTACTCTCAAGGGGTCAGTCATACGTCTGCTTGCTTGTGGCACAAAGCCGACAATCCGACCGCACCTGCCTTTGTCCGCTATTGGAGTAACAGCGGACATCGTGCATGCGCACACGCCGCTGCAAGGAGCGGTCTGCTTTCTCTGCGTTAGCCACGCATGGCGAGGTTTATTCCGGAGTAGCTCAAGGCTCCGGCGACGACGAGACCGATCCAGCTTAACCACATCGGTACCATCCAGCCTCCGACTACGGCTGGCCAACCAAAGAGAATTCGCAACACATGGAGCAGGGCTACTATTCCAAAGATCACGCTGGCTATTATCGTGAAGGTTTTCTGGCTCATGGCTCAACGTCCTCGAAGGTATTCTACACAGCTTGCCATTGGGGCCCGCTAATGTCCGCTTTCGGGGGCAAAGCGGACATCGCGCTGATCTAGCCATTGCTGCAGCACATCACCAAGATACTGACGGTAGGAGCATTAGGAAACGACATAACTGCGATCGCACCGGTTTGGCTTCCCGCAGCCTCCAGCACTTCATCAGAAACTTCGAGCAGGAGGACGCCTTCCTCGCTTTGTTCGATGGCGTTGGTGTTGTCGTTCATATCATGTCGCCTCGTAGTGCCTGTCGGTTATCAATCATTGAAGGTATATCTTGGCGCGGGCGCGGGCGAGTACGCCAGGGCCAAACCATCTCGCCTTGAAATCCGCCATTGCCCGCTCATGCTTGCGGCAAAGCGCAAGTTGGGTGAACAGCGAAAAGTGTCGGAATTTTTGTCTGTATTTCTGTTTCTCACATTATACCTGATTGAACTATATGAAATTTTTCGCGAAATGTGGCCGCTCCCGGGGCCCACCAAGCTTTTCAATAGCTTGCAAGTAATTTTCTGCGCCGCTTCCAATTCTGACCAACGATTGAACCAACGATGGGCCTTATAACTGGTCGCGCGAGCGGTTGGCTCGCAGTTGCGGTATCGTTGTTTTGCCCTCGTTTCCAGCGATCACTAAGTCTTCACGACGGTCAGCTTGTAGGTTGTCTCGGTAGGCTAGGGGTGTGGGCTCTAACGCGGGTCAGCCAATAGCGGACAATCCGACCGCACCCAACTTTGTCCTCTATTGGAGTAACAGCGGACAAGTACGAGCGTCGGCCCTGACCAGCTAAGTCGTGAATGGCTCAAAGCGAACATGATAAGGCTCACGCTACTCCGGTCTGCTAAGGGCCAGGGCAATAAAATAGCATAGTGCCTTATGGCAGCTTGTCGTACTCTCGTTGAAAGGCCTCATCCAAAATCCGGTCGACTCCCGGCTCGGGCGATCGAGCGCCGCAAAAATCGCAAACACCGACCGTTATCATCACGTGGCAATGGACATAGCCCTTTTTGCTCCATTGATGAAACTTCATCTCTTTCATGGAGTTGATGAGGCGCCCCTTCTTGCAAGAATCACAAACATTGAATTCGTCTTCAGCTGCCATTGCTCATTCCCCGGAGCCGTGGCCCATGCCAAGCAAATGTGCATGATTTCTTTTGAGAGGGTGTGTGAACTGCTTCACACACGAAGGCTTGAGGCCCTCGCATTGGTGTAACCGTCGGCGCAATCAATGTGAGGGACCATATGGATGACATGACCCGCGAGCAGAATAAAGAAAACTTCCCGGTGTACGAAATCCCCGATGAAGTGGTGGAAACCGCAGCGTGCATACGGAATGAAAAAACAAATACCTTCACACAATGGGTTTGTACGGCGCCGTATTTTTGCCCCAGCCCTTAGCGGATGCGATTTAGGCTGGCGAATGTCCGCTTTTGGACAACAGCGGACAAAGGTAGATTTTGGCCTGCGATAGTTTGCCCGTTAATGACCCAAAGCGGAACTCATCAGCATTTCAGGCCGGTTGTGTGCCATTTCGCCCCACACCCCCAATCGCAAAGTGCTAAGCTTAGAGTTGGAACAGACGTGTTCTCACAGGGGACACAATGCAGCGCCGCGAGTTCCAGCGGTGCTTTGTTGTCCTACGGGCCGAGTCGGATTTTCGGGGTCAAACGTCTGGCGGGCTATGTGCAAAAGGTTTTAAACGGAGCAAAGCCCGCCGATTTGCCTATCGAGCAACCCGTGAAATTCGAGCTTGTTATTAATCTCAAGACCGCCAAGGCCCTCGGCCTCAACGTGCCGCTTCCGCTGCTAGATCGTGCCGACGCGGTGATTGAATAAGCAAGTGCGATGTCCGCTATTGGCACTTAGCGGACAATCCGACCGCACCCGTCTTAGTCCGCTATTGGAGTAACAGCGGACATTGCTTGATTTTGGCCCGGGACGGTCTGTCCGCTAATGACCCCAAGCGGATATTGGCGGACTGGCTTTGACGCAGCGCAATCGCAATTACGCAAACATCCGTACTTGAGTGAACCGCAGCACTGATTATTTAGTTACCAGTAGCTTGGATGATTATCGCACTGCCCGCCTGGTGGTGGTGGTTAGGAGATGCGATGACCGAGCTGACAATCATATTTATTGTAGTTGCCTCCGTCGCATGGGTCACATGGACAGTGCGGGAGCTTAAACAGGCACTAAAAGAGGCTGGCTTCGTTGAAGCGTGCGGGATCAATGACCCGGCACTATACGGAGCGGCGGTACTTGAGGAGCGCAAGCGTGTAGTAGAGCCGCCGCCGCCAATCGCTGATCGCACTGTGACCCTTAGCCGCTGACCGCGTTGATTGAGATCAATGTGGAAGGGAAAAGTTCGTGAGGTTATCAATTCACGTCGTTTGATGGCGGGAGGTTGCCATGAAAACCTACACAGCCATTTACGCGATACCGGAGCTTCTAATTATATTGATCGGGGTTGCCTTCATCGTTTGGCTCATATGGACAGCGTGGAAGGACTCAAGGAAGGCTGCCGTGGATCA
The DNA here is from genome assembly GCA_035689725.1 of Pseudolabrys sp. GTDB lineage: Bacteria > Pseudomonadota > Alphaproteobacteria > Rhizobiales > Xanthobacteraceae > Pseudolabrys. The sequence goes on along the minus strand of DASSLE010000211.1, from coordinate 289 downwards.
GGCGTGGCGCGAAGTGCTCGATGAGGTTTACTATGCGGAACGGCGGCACTTTGAAGAGCGCAAACGTGTGGAAGACGAGCACAAGCGCGCCGCCGCTGCTAAATACTGATCGCGCTCGATACCCTCAAACAATGAAGCCCCGGGCAATTTTCCGAGGTTTTTCTTTTGGTGAGAGCCGAACAGTTGAATGTCCGCTTTTGGCACTTAGCGGACAATCCTTGGCGCTTTTCTTAATCGTTCCTAATATTGGCTACCTGCCACTGGAAGCCGTCAGACATGACTATGCACG
>DASSLE010000210.1:0-21982 GCA_035689725.1 Pseudolabrys sp. | reverse complement strand
CTCGATAGAATCGCGCCAAAAGGCCTCGTAATCCTGCCCATAGGCGTTTTGCGTGTAGGTCTTGAGATGCAGGAAGTAGGCGCCGACCGGACCATAGCCGTCCTTGAATCGGGTGAGGACGATCCGGTTCTCCATCTGAGTCATTTTGGCGCCGACTTGGATCGGCAACGCGTAGGCAGAGGCGCTGCTCCACGGCGCATACCAGGTTCGTCCCATGCCTTCGCCGACCGCGCGCGGCTTGAAGATATGCGATGCACCACCAGCAGCTACGATGACCGCCTTGGCGCGGAACACGTAGAAATTCCCGTTGCGGACGTTAAACCCGACGGCCCCTGCAACCCTGTTGGGCTTCGTCTTGTCCATCAGCAGGTGGGTCACCATGATCCGGTTGTAAACTTCGGTGGCGGCCTTGCGGGCGGCCTCGGCGACGATCGGCTTGTAGCTCTCGCCGTGGATCATAATCTGCCATTTGCCTTCGCGCTGGTATCTCCCGGTTTTCGGGTCCCGCATGATGGGGAGCCCCCACTCCTCGAACTTGTGCACCGTGGAGTCCACGTGCCGAGCGATGTCATAGCCCAAATCCTCCCGCACGAGACCCATGAGGTCATTGCGTGCGTAGCGGACATGGTCCTCGGGCCGGTTCTCGTTCCACTGCATGCCCATGTAACAATTGATCGCATACAGGCCTTGCGCCACCGCGCCGCTGCGCTCGATGTTCGCTTTCTCGACGCAAACAATCTTTAGGTCTCGCCCCCAGTACCTGGATTCGTAAGTGGCGCCACACCCGCCCATGCCGCCGCCGATGACGAGGATATCCGAATCCACGAAGACGGTTTTTCGGCGTGCGAACAGACCCATCATACCAATCCTTGCTTGAACTGATCCCGAGTGAGCGCCGGCAGCGCATCGATCTTGAGTGCCTCAGGTTCGTGCGCGAGCTTCTGGGAATTCATCGCATCCGCCGTGGGCGCCTCGTAATCAGCAGGAGACCTGATCGATCCCCACGGAGTGGTCCTGATCGGGGAAACGAAATCCTTTTCGCGGCCATCCCGGAATTTGATCTTCCACGAAATGGTTGCCTTCTCAGGTTCCCTGAGGACCCGAACGCTGTGGCCCAGGGGGGCGAAATCTGCATAGCCGCGGCAGTCGATCGCATTTTGCGGACACGCCTTCACGCATGAGTAGCACTCCCAGCACATATTGGGCTCGATATTGTAGGCGCGGCGGTAGGTGGTATCGATGTGCATAATGTCGGACGGGCAGATATCGACGCAATGTCCGCAGCCGTCGCAGCTCGTCATATAGACAAATGTCGGCATGGTGTTCGTTATCTCCTGTATCGAAGACCGATGTGGGGTCAATTAATAATGTCGGGGCTGCCGGAGGGCGCTCCCATAAATTTTGGGCGCGCTGGCGGGAGCCGGCAGGTTGCTCCTCGTGCCGTTTGCTTCGGCTACTCTTTTCTGCATGGCTGCAGCAGGCTTGAAGAACATATGAGAGAATTTGGACCATGGAATTGATCCAAATAAAACCGTGGTGGCGAGGAGATACAGAGCCAGGAACACGTTTGCCCAAGTAATGTTACCCGTCGTCTGCACGTACGCCCACACCAAGCCAAAGGTCACGCTCAAAACAAGCGAGACGATAAACAAGTCAGCGCGCACAAAACGGAACGGTGAATTGCCCTCTGCGGCAACGTCGACCCGGATGAAAAACCAGAACCAGTAGCCCCCGAGGCAAACCATCAGGGCCCCGATGTACCACAATGCCGGTAGATTGACGGGCGCAGGAGTGGCGGACGTTGGGTACGCGAAAACCATGATAACAGTGGTGACGACGTAAATCACAAAGCCGTACATTGTCAGGAGATGGGCAATTCTGCGCCGCATGTTGCAGAATTCACCTGAGGTCATGACATCAACCACGGCGGTCCGGACCGCTATGGACACCATCTCTCCGCCGCCGACCTGCTGCTTCGCACTACTCTTGGAATTCTGCCAATTCTTAAAGAAGTACCTGGCGCTCTTTTTATGCATGATGTCGAAAAGCGTGCCACCCGCGACCAAGAGGGCCATCACGACAACGTATGTCTGCATAACGGTAGGTGGTATGAGCGCCGAAAGCTCGGCGAAAGGATTGTTTGAGAACATTAGTTGGCATCCCCCCGATGAGGCCCAGGTTCAAGCGTCACGATAGCCAAGAGGGCTTCTGACGCAAAATTAAAAGTTCCAAGGGATCAGTCATCTTCTCAATATATTCATTCACCGGAACGATCACGGTCAGTCACGCTGGAATGCAATCGAAGCAACCCATCCCGTGAACAGCGCCATCGACATGATCGCCAGCCCGTAAATCAAGCTGTAATTTGCGGCCGCTTTGACCACGAAATCCTCGACGCCGACTTTCACGACCGTGAAAGACGATAAGGTTTCCGCGATCACTGCGCCGTTTGCGAATAGCTTGAGAACAATCTCGTAGTCGCCGACCGGAACATTGTCGGGTACCGGAATTTCGGCGCGGAATACTCTCCGGCTGAAGAACGTCACGCCGCTGGACCGTTCGCTGAAGAGGCCTTGTTGGAGCCGGATGTTTATCAAATTGATGAGGTAGGGATCGTCGTCGTCTGGCGGGACCCCGGAGGCAACCAACACGTTCTTGACGCCGATGCCTTGCCGCCGCAACACGTCCGCGCTCGCGATCGCATTAAGCGGGCGGCTAGCGATAAGGCTGAGAAACGACGGTACATTTTGGAATATGCGGCTATCTCGGTTGATCCAAACTCCGCCGATCCGCGCCTTACGCCGCGCCTCCACCGTCTGGCGCGGCCCGGTAACAACTGCAGCCACGTCGTAAGAACGCGATGGCAATTTGTCGGCCTGCACTGCGCCGAATATAACCACTGTACCGCCACTGTAGTTCGATGACACGATAATCTGGCTCGGTGCAACGGTCACAACAAGCCCTTCCGAGCGCGCCGGCTCACACAGCGCGAGAATCGCAAATATGGCAGCAAGCCGCGCAAGCGAATTCAAATGTCAGCCCCCAGTGCTCTAATCGAATAAAGATTGGCGGGCCGTGAAATCAGCCCGTATCCAAAGCGGAAGCCAACCGCGAGGATTAGAAGTCCGAGAAGGAAACGTAGCCGCTCCGCCGGCATTTTGTGCGCGCTACGCGCGCCGAATTGTGCGCCGATCACGCCGCCGACCATCAGCACGAGCACAAGAACCGCATCGACCAGATGATTGGTAAGAGCATGCATGACCGTGGCGAGCGCCATGGTCGCGGTGGTGAGCACAGCCGCGGTACCGATCACTGTCGCCGTCGGCATGCGAAGGAAATAAATCAGCATCGGCACCAAGAGAAAGCCGCCGCCGATTCCCATCACCGCACCGACTACCCCGATAATATAGCCGATGCCCCACACCGGAATGACTGAGACGTAGATCGTCGAGCGCTTGAACCGCATCTTGACCGGGAGTCCGTGCATCCAAGTGTGCGCGCCAGGGCGCCGCAACAGATTGGGCTTCTGCTGCCGCTCGCGCACGATCGCGCGCACGCTTTCGATCAACATGAGGCCGCCGACGGTGGTGAGCATGATCAGATACGAGAACCCAATCAGCAGGTCGAGATGGCCGAGGGCGCGCAGCTTGGTGAAGATCCAAACGCCGCTCAGAGTCCCAAGCAAGCCGCCTGAGAGCAATATGAGCGCCATTTGGATGTCGACCGCGCGGCGTCGCCAATAGCTCAACGCACCGGAAAATGAGGACGCCGTTATATGGCTTGCGACGCTGGCGACCACCACGCCTGGCGAAATTCCAATAAAGATCAGGAACGGCGTCATCAGGAAGCCGCCGCCGACGCCGAACATGCCCGACACGAAGCCGACTGCCAACCCCATCGCCAAAAGGAGGAAGATATTTACCGACAGGTCTGCGATTGGCAGATAAAGCTGCAATGGATAATTCCGCTCGCATGCGTTCTTTAAAAGCGTCCACCTGTCATCTTCCGATGACACTCACGCGCCCGCCGAATTGTTGCCGAGGTCTGTGCGGCAACCGGGTCGCCGCATCAGGCCGTCATGCGGATTTCTTTTTCGCGGAGCGCAGCTCATCGATCTTGCGCTCCCACTTCATCTCTTGCGCGAATGCAAGCGCTTCTTCGGGCGTCATAAAGACGGTTTCTTTTTCCGCCGGATAAGCGCGGTTCACGACATCCTTCATGTAACGCGAGATCACGTCTTCCATGATCGGGATGAGGTCGGTGTAAATACGCGAATGGCGCGGCACGTGCTCTTCCCAGAGATGGAAGAGATCGGAAGATATGATGTGCACGCCGTGCGCACAATTGCCCGCGCCGAGGCTGATCACCGGGACTGGCAAGGTATGCGCTAAATATTCGGCGACCTCGGACGTCGTCACTTCGCACAAAATGGAGAAACACCCGGCGTCGACCATCGCTTTGGCATCTTCGACCATTTCCTTCGCGCGCTTGGCTGATTTGCCTTGCGCAACAAAGCCACCGAGCTGCGGCATGCGCATCGGCGTGATACCGATATGACCCTGTACCGGAATGCCGGCGCGGACGATCGCCTCGATATTCGGGGCGTGGTACCTGTTGCCTTCGCACTTCATCACTTCAGCGTTGGCCTCGTGCACAAAACGGCCGGCGTTCTCAACGGCTTGTTCTTTGGAAACGTGGAAACTCCAGTACGGCATGTCGACCATGCGCAAACCGTATTTTGAGCCGCGGTCGATCGCTTTCGACATCATCATCACTTCATCAAAGCTGACCGAGACCGTACTCTTGTGTCCGAACAGAATCATGCCGCCGGTGTCGGAAACGCAGAGGATGTCCATGCCGAGACGATCGGCGATCACCGCGGTCCGATAGTCATAGGCGGCGAGCTGCGTAATCGGGTCGCCTTTCTTCATCTTCGTCATCAGCATAGGAATGGTGACTTTTTTTCTCGCCGGCGCGTCAGCCATGACGTGTTCCTCTTAAAAGCCGATTGATCACATGGGACTTTGGAAGTGGCGTGAAACGCGTGCCCCGCTTTGCGTTTCGTGCGCGGGCATGGGGCGCTTTGGTCTGCGGCTAGTCAAATACGCGTCAGCTATTGTATATTCGCCCTTGGCTATGAGACTGGTTTGGCAGCGTAAATCACCTCTAGCTACCGCCAAGGCAGTCGGGGGCGGCGCTTTTGTGTGTCGTAGAACGGCAGCGGTGTTTGCCGGATTCCACGGAATTGGCCGGACGGATCGTGCAATGTAGCCTCGTCTGCTGTCGATGCGGTGACAAATCCCAGACCGAGCACTCCGTTTGCGACAACGCTGTTGCACGCCGAGGTGATCGCAATGATTCCCGGCTCTGCAGGGCGGTCAAGAGAGCCCTCACGCTTCCACGGCAATGAAAGGCGATCCGCATCGGCGCGAAAGGACACCAGCCTGAGCACGGCCTTTGGTGCCGCCCGCTCAAAGTGAACTTGCCCGAGACCTGCTTCCGCCGGAGATACCGGCAGACTGAACTCATTGGTGAACAGGACAAATCCAGCTTCAATGCGCAACGTGTCCGCGGCGATAAAGCCCGCTGGCCGAGAGTACCGGGACAGCTCTCGCCAGACACGCGGTCCCTCACTGCGCGGGAGAATGATTTCGAAGCCGGCCTCGCCTGTGTAACCCAATCGTCCGACTGTACAGGAGGTTCCAGCGAGCTCCGTGTGCGCAAAATGGAAGTACGAGAGGCTCGCTAGCGTCTCGACTTTGCCAAGCCTGCGCAGCGCGTCGAGCGCTCCCGGCCCTTGGACCGAAAACACGGCGCGGACGTCTCCGATATTTGTGGTCTCGACTTGCGCCGATGCGCACGCCATGATCGCCGTGAGGTCCTCGGCTCGTCCACTCATCACTTCGAAGCAATCCACGCCGGTCCGCCACACCGTCAGGTCGGCTAGCGCCGCCCCGAACGAACCAGTGCGAACGGCATAGGCGATCGCACCTTGTGCCAGCCCATTTAACGGGCGCTTTATATAAGCCTCAATGACGGACTGCGCGCCGGGTCCCTGCACGCGTGCGCAATCTAAAAACGTGAAATCGAACAGTGCACTGTCCTCACGGCAAGCGCGCGCCTCGCCGGCGGGATCGCCAAAGTCGCGCCTCAGACTGGAGCGTTCAAACGCCATGGCCAGCCATCACCGCACCAGTCGCAACGCCACATTACCGAGAATAAAAAGGCCGATGCCAACGAGAACCACCGACACGATCTGGCGTAGTGTCGCGCGCGGAAGAGTATGCGCCAGCTTTGCGCCGTACCACGAGCCCACTGTCAGCGTTGCCGCCAGTATTCCGCCAAGTGCATAATCAAGTTCGCCATAAATTACGTTGCCAAATGTCGCAGCGATCGCCACTGGCAACTGGATAGTCTGACTCAGTCCCACGGCCGTGAGCACGGGCAACTTCATTGCGATCAAGATCGGCACCAGCACAACAGGACCGCCGGTGCCACTCACTGACGATAGAAACCCCGTTACTGCGCCGACACCCAGCAGCATGGTGTTTGTCTCAGGGTGGCAAGCGAGCTCATTGACGCTGTGCCGCGTGCGTAACGCGTTGATCCCCGACAGGAACGTCAGCAGTCCCAGCCCAGCCTCGAGCACGCGCGGGTTGACGACGCTCACCGCCCAGGCGCCGGCAAAAGCGGTCGGAGTTGCGCCCGCACACAACCACGCGGCCATGCCCCAGTGGATCGATTTGTTCCGCGCGAACACGAAGCTCGCGACTAGACCGGAAAGAATAAACGCGAACATCGCTGCCGGGATTCCGGTCTTGATCGAAATTCCGCCAAGGAAGACCAACGCCGGGACGAGGATGACGCCGCCGATCCCGATGCAGCCGATCATCAGACCGGAGGTCGTCCCCAGCACAGCGATTCCCAGCAATTCCATGGGCGTCATCGGCAACATGCTTCGTTTTCATGCCAATTCAGGTGACCCTAAAGCACAAAACGATTATGCGGCACTGCACCTAAAATGGCATCAATCTTTTCGTGAATATTCTTAAGTGTCGCCTATTTTAGATTTGAGCTATTATCACCTTAACGCCTGCAATCTTGGTGGGTTTTGGCAATGTTTATCAGGCAGTTTCAATATTTGGTAGCCGTTGCCGAGGAGCGCCATTTCGGGCGCGCAGCGCAGCGCTGCAATGTCACGCAGCCGTCGCTATCGAGTGGCATCAAGCAGCTCGAGCTCGAACTTGGCGTGCCGATCTTTTTACGTGGCCGCGGCCAGCGCTTTCACGGCCTGACCGCAGAAGGCGAGCGTGTCGCCATCTGGTCGCGCGGCGTTCTCGCCTACTGCGACGCGATGCGCAAAGAAGTCGCGATCATGAAAAAGGATCTTACTGGCAATCTGCGACTCGGCGCGATGCCGTCGATGTCGCCTGTGCTGCCGTCGGTGCTGAAGACCTTCCGCGATCGGTTTCCGGGCGTGCGCGTCGACGTACAGTTCATTGGAAACGAGGCGATGAAACTTGGCCTCAACAATTTCGCGCTTGACGTTGCGCTGACCTACCTCGACAAGGCCGACCTCGGGCGCAAAAATACCCTGTCGATTTATACCGAGCAACTTAGCCTTCTGGTTCCAGATCGTCCTGAGTTTCAAAGGCGCAAGACGATCACCTGGCGTGAGGCGGCACAGCTGCCGCTCGCGATGCTGCGGCCCTCCATGCATGAACGGCGCTTCGTCGATCAGGTGTTCAAGAGCGTTGGTTGCTCACCGGAAGCACGCGTGGAGTCAGAATCGATCCTGCACCTAATGTTCCAGGTGCAATTTACCGATCTCTGCACGATCATTCCATCGCATTTTGTTCACGCGCCCGGCCTGCACCAGGGAACGCGCGCCCTGTCGCTTGTCGATCCGGTCGTCAGCCAGGAGGTCGGGCTGTTCTGGGCGGAAGGAGAGATCGTGTTGCCCATGGCGAATGCCTTCGTTTCAATCGTGCAGCAGCTCAATAAGGCGGGGAAATTGCGCAAGCGTCTTGCCGGCGATCACACAGACTTCGAACCAGCGGAGGCCGCCCCCAAGAAACTCAAGCGGGCCTGACAGTCGCCTTGATGAATTGCGCGGCCGCGGCGGCCGGATGTTTCTCACTCGACAGTTCTGACGCCGTCAGCAACCGGCGCTTTCCACCGTTGCCGGTGGCCACGAAGAAATAAGGTTCGTCGTGCTGCCCATCGCCCGGCGAGAATCCGGCCGCTGGTGTTCCGTTTCCCGGGGTGGCGACGAGCATCAAGGTCTGCGGCAGGCACACGACGCGCCCGTTATTCGACAGCACCGACGCCGCCGCGCGAAACCAAGCCATCAATTGTGTGAGACCTGGCGCGCAAGCGCGCGGTGAATAATCTTCGGCGTCGCCACTCATCAGGTTCTTGATCGTGTAAGGCAATGCCTTGGAGAACTTGTCGCGGTCCAATCCGCGATGTAGCAGCTCGACGAGGATCCAGGCTTCGACCTCGGCGGGTGAATGTTCCTCAGGATCGAGGATGTGCGGCATCGGTCTGCCACGCTCCTGAAACTGCATTTCGAGGCTCGGCAAGCGCATCTCGAGCGCAATATCGCGGTCGAACGTCTTGGTCACGAAGGCGTCGTTGGGGGCGAAGTTGAGCGCCACGCGGTCCTGCGGCAAGGCGCCTGCGACATAACTGTTGGCAACCCGCGCCAGCCACTGGACGAGGTTGAGCGTCTGTTCTCGCGCTTTCACGAATATTTCCTTGTCGTCGCGATGCGACGCCAGCCAATGTGCAGGCCACGTCGAATTTGCGGCGAACTCAACTGAATTTGTCATAGCGAATGTCCGAAGCCGGCAGGCCACCCATGATCAGCGAGCGGATAGCAGCGTCGACCATAATCGGCGGCCCGGCGACATAAGCTATCACATTATCGTAGCGAGCTTCCATCGCGCGCGCGGCAACTTCGAGCACCATGCCGCTCGCAAGTTTTAGCGTGGGATGATCGGGATGAGTCGGCGTGGTTGCAGCTTCATGGGAAAGCGCGATCGTGACCTCGAGATTACCGTGAGAGACCGCGACGTAACGCGCAAGCGCCTCGAGGTAGAATGCGTCGGCCAGCGTCCTCACGCCAAAGAACACCGTGCCCTTGTAGTGGCTGAAATAATCTACGCGTGCTGCCCGCTCGAGGATCGACATCATCCCGGCAATGCCGGATCCGCCGGCGATGCAGACGATATTCTTGCTCTCTTCCGGGCGGAACACAGCGCGGCCGAGCGGACCGAACACCTCGACATGTGCTTCGCCATTTTCGCGTGCAAAAAGCCAGTCGCTGAAGCCGCCACCGGGCTTGCGCTTCAAGATGAGCGCAACCTGAGTGGCGGTGTTGTCGAAATTGACCATCGAATAGGCGCGGCCGCCGGACAGGTCGCCCGTCTCCACCACGACGAATTGTCCGGCCTCGAAATCCATCGGCTCCGACAGATGCAGGTCAAAATGCGCCACGTCGCTCGTCAGCTTGCGGATATCGCGAATGATGCCGCGACGCCGCGCTGGACGGGGTTGATCGCTGGCGGCGACCTGTGACGGAACGCGCAGCACGCAGTCGGAGCGTGCGCGCGTTTGGCACATCAGGATGTCGCCTTTTTCGGATTTGAGCTTGTTGCCGCCGGGCGCTTCCTTCCAACGCACCTCAACCTCGCCGCTCATCACACGAGCACGACAGGTGCCACAGGTCCCGGTCGCGCATTCATAGGGGAGATTGAGTCCTTGCCGCAAACCGGCGTAAAGGATCGTTTCCTTGTCGCCACAATCGAAGGCGCATGTGTCGCTCTTGCTTTCAACCGTTATCTTCATTGCCGTGAGACGGCCTTACTTGAAGAAATCGTCGTCGTCGTCGTCCGCGTCTTCGAATTCGTAGGTTAGCTCTTCCTCGATATTCGCCAGTACTAAGCCGTTCTCTTGCTTGACGTCATAGGTCTTGAGCGGTTTTTCTGTCTCGCCCCTCATCTCGAGCGTCTTGAGATCCCATGCCCAGAGATGCTTCGTGCAGGTGAGGACGCAGCGCACGACCACGCCAGATTCTTCGAGGGGCTCTTCCATGTGCGGACAGATCGGCGGAATTGCCCGAAAGCCTGCGCCGTAATTCACCAGCAGGATCGGAATGCCGTTGATGTCAAATCTCTTGACCGTGTTTTCGGCAACCTCGTCCGCTCCGCAGATGCGCTTCCACACCATTTTTTTTGCTTCGTTTGACTTACGCCGGACGCGACTTAGATGGGCCAGTGCGAGCCCTTGTCCAGCCTCCGGTTTTCGATGCGGACTTCGCGGCTCAAAAACGCTGCCTTGTCGTTCTCGATCTTGAACGTGTCGTGATACTTGCCAACCAGGAACAAGCGGCTTTCGCCGGCGTCGATGTGTGAATTAATGCCGTCGAGCAGATTCTGATAGACGATGACCGAGCTCACCGCCTTGGCAGTGTCGCCGTCGTTGATGTCGATCGTGTAGACCGATGTGTGCCGCGTTAGCGGTGAGTGGTCGGTGTTGTGTTTGGGCAGAAGCTTGACCATGCTCTCGAGTCCTTTGCGATCGAGCGCGAGATACGTCAGGTCTTTGTTGATTTCCGGGCTCCAGGCTCGAATCGCGTATTGAAAACCAGGGTCGCAGTATTCCAGCCAGCCATTCCAGTTCTGCGCGTCGAGCAGAATCGTCGAGCGATAAATCGTCGTACGAACAAGAGAGTACGCGTTCACGACTATTCCCCACTAGAATCAAAAGCCATTTGTCCGGCGCATCCGAACATCTGTGGCGGCCGCCCGCCTTGGCATTTCTTTATTCCGCAGCCACCGACATCGCTTCGCTGAACGGCTGCTCCGGCTTGCTCGGCATTCGGTTCATCCAGCGGCCCCACTCTTCGTAATAGTGGCGCATCCCGTTCTCGTCGTGGATCGTCTGGTTCTCGTGTCGGCCGTGCAAAATGCGGCGCGGCTCGGAGCCGGTCAGCATGGTCGTGCCCTGGCCCTGCACGCCGAGCAGATCCTCGTGGAGGTTGCGGCCGAACGGACCCCAAATCGAATTATGGTGGTTGACGCGGGTCTGGCGTTCTTCAGGCGTATCACGCTTGAGTCCGAGCCCGCGGAACTCGATCATTACCTGGTTGGGTCCGAGCGGCGTCACAATGTCACAACGAAGAGCCGAGCCGCGCAAATTGAAGTTCATTCCCGGGAACATATCGATCATGTACCACTGGTTCGGCGGCAGGTGTGGGAACGACAACGCCGCGCGGCTGTCGAAGCCCTCGTACTTCTCGTAGTTCACCTCGAACGTCCCTACCACAACGTGACCGTGATCGAACGCCTCATTCTTGCGGGCGAAGTAGGCGTCGTTAAAGCCAGTGACGCGATTATGGTAGTGCATAAAGTCGTGATAAAATTCACAATTGGTATCGTGCCACAGCTTGTAGTTCGCGTTCACGATCGCCTTGTGATAGTGGAACACGTCGAGCGGCTCGGCGTCGAGCGACTTGCGCAGGCATTCGAAAGCCGGTGCCGCCCAATCCTCAAGTGACACCTTCGGACTATCGTCGAGGTTGACCCAGACGAATCCACCGAACTTCACCTCGCAACGCAGGCGGCGTAGTCCGACGTCCTCCTTGCACAGGCGATCCTGGAAGCCCTCCTTCTCGCGGCTGATGTAAACGCAGTTGCCGCGCATATCGTACTGCCAGGCATGAAACATGCAGGTCATGCGCTTCGGGTTGCCGGAGGGCTGGCCTTCAAGGAAGCTGCCAGCGGGGCGGCGCTCGATGATCATGCCACGATGCGGGCAGACGTTGAGGAACGCGCGGACCTCATTATCCGGGCCGCGGCACACAATGATTGGCTCGCGCGCGATTGAAGTGGTGCGGAAATCGTAGGCGTTGGGTAGTTCAGACTCGTGACAGACAGGGATCCAGGCCTTTTTGAAGATCTTCTCTTGCTCTTCCTCAAAGATCTGCGGGTCCGAATAAATACGGCTATCGACCCACTCGTTTTGCTTCAAGGCCGGTTCGGCGGTCCATTGACGATGGTTTTTCGCTGCCACGAAGGTTGCTCCTGAGGGAACTGCGGACCTGGGGATTGGTCGGCGAGTCCGCATGTTTGATAGATAATATCAGCTCGCACGGCGGCATCGCCAGACGCTCAAGATCGAAACTCCTTATTTAACGATAGACTGAGCGATGGCTGTGGCGCTCTCAAGCGCGGAAATGCCGCGAAAATCAGCTTGTTTCTCGCATACCGGGCAAAAATACCCGCTATTGCTTAAAAAAGGCCGGTTATAGTGGGCCTCTATTGGCCGATTAGGAAGAACGATTTTCTAGCAAATAGGTCATGCTGGATGCTGTACTTCGGGAATTCAAGACGGTGGGCAGATAACGACAAAAAAATGGGCCGGTGCGGCCTTGGTTCAAAGACGCGAAGACATGCTTGCGAGCGCGCCTCACAGGTGCGCGAAAAAAGATGACCTGATTCAAATCTGACTGGAGAACGCTTTCTCACTAGGACCTTAAGAATAGCTCGATGAAAAGCGGCCAGTGAAACCGAAGAGTTTCCGATCCGCATCAACAGAAGCAATCGAAAGAGGGAGGTTGCGATGCACTATGGACCCGGCGCGGAGACCCGCGTCAAATTACTGACATTCGGCGCACTGATTGCCGTCTCCGCTTTCGCGGCAGGCTTTTCCGCAAGTACGGCGCAAGCTGCCGCGGTGAAAGAATACGGCAAGCCGGGCGAACCGATCGAGCTCGTGATCGGCTACCAGCCCTACTACACCGAGTCATGGTCCGGCGTGATCATGCGCGACAAGAAGTTCTACGAGAAATACCTCCCGAAGGGATCGACCGTCACTTTCCAAGTCGGTCTGCAGGGAGCGATTATCGTGAACGGCATGCTCGCCGGCAAGGTCGACATTGGATACGTCGGCGACATGCCAGGCATCGTGTCGACCAGCCACCCAGACGTGCGTGACATACGCATCGTGTCGGTACTCGGGCTCGGCTACGACCAGTGCAACGTCTTCCTCGTTCGCACCGACGCGCCCAAGTTTGGCTCGGCCGACGAGGCGCTCAAGTGGCTCGATAGCAAGACCGTGGCCGTGCCGAAAGGCAGCTGCACCGACCGTTTCGCGCAAGCGGTGTTCAAGGCCAAGAACCTGAAGCCGTCGGAATACCTCAACCAAAGCATCGAGGTCATCACCAGCGGCTTCCGCGCCAAGAAGCTCGATGCCGCCGTGATCTGGGAACCGACTGCGTCGCGCCTCATTCAGGAAGGCCTTGCCCGCAAGGTCGCCACCGGCGCCTCCGTCAACGAGCTCGACGGCGGATTCATGGTGATGCCGCAAGCGCTGATCGAGCAGCGACCTGACATCGTGAAGGCGTGGCTCCAAGCCGAACTCGACGCCGAGCTGTTCTTCGCGGATTCGAAGAACGCGATGGAGATCGCCAAGATGGCGCTCGGCCAGACCACCGGCTTCCAGGAGAAGTCGCTGTGGGCCTCGGCATTCGGTTCAACGCCGAAAGGTGAAGGCGGCACCGAGGTGCGCATCAATCTCGCCTATGGCTTCACACCGGAAGCGCTCGATCTCATCAAGAAAGCCTCCTCCTTCCTCGTCGAGATCAAGAGCATCCCGGCTGAAATCCGCCCAGAAGCGGTCCAGCCGCAATTCACCGCCGATATTCTTAAAGCGAGAGGGCTCACGGCCCCGATCGGCCAGGTGAAGGCGCAGCCGGATTCCGCCTACGCCGGAAATTGACGACGGATGGCTCCGCGCCGAGCGAGCGCGGAGCCGCTACGGCGCATACCAAGCAAATTGAAGCAAAAAGTCACGCGATGAGTGAAACAGAATTGACCCATCCCCGCGGCGTCTCTGCGGCGCGGGGGAACGCAGACGGCCAAGTTTCCACACTCGCGCTGACGTTGCATCGCGTGTTGCTTTGGCTGCAAAGCCCCCGGCCCTATTTGATGTTCATCGGCTTCGCGCTATTTCTCGGCTTCTGGTACCTGTCCGTTGAGGTCTGGAAGCTGCCGCGGTTCGCCGAGATGCCCGGCCTGACGGCGGTCGTCTCCGAGTGGCTCAGCAAGAACCCAACCTACGGCCTCTCGATCTTCATGGAGGAGTATTACCTCCACATCTGGGTCAGCACGCGCCGTATCGCCATTGCCTTCTTCCTTGCCACCGCGATCGGCGTTCCGCTCGGCCTGTTCCTCGGCTGGTCAAAGCGCTTCCAGCAATACGTTTTTCCGGTGTTCGAACTACTGCGACCGGTGCCGCCGCTCGCCTGGGTGCCGCTCGCCATCGTAATGTTTCACGGCTCCGAGACGCCGGTGATCTTCCTCACCTTCCTTGCGTCGTTCTACGCGACGGCCCTCAACACTATGCTTGGTGTTGAATCGATCGACGTCTCGTACATTCGCGCCGCCAGCTGTCTTGGGGCCAAACGCTGGCAGGTGTTTCGCCACATTGTCGTGCCCGGCGCACTGCCATTCATCTTTACCGGCTTACAGATCTCAGTCGGCGTCGCCTGGTTCTCGCTGGTAGCCGGCGAGATGGTGTCCGGCCAATATGGTCTCGGATACGTCATCAACACGTCGTACACGATGGTGCGCTACCCCACGATCATCATCGGCATGGTGACGCTCGGTATCGTCGGCTACGTCACCAGCGCCGCGATCAGACTGCTTGGCGATTACATGATGCAATGGCGCACGCGTGAGCTCGCGTTGGGAGGCGACCGGTGAGCACGCAGCCCCTGTACACGCGGGCTCCAACGTCAATTGCGGGCATGGCCGCGCAGACAGGCCGCAAGGGCAGCGTGCGCATCATCGACGCAGTGAAGATGTACGGCACTCAAAACACAGGCGTTCTCGCCGTCGATCACTGCACTTTCGACGTGCCTGCCGGCGAGATCACGGTCGTGGTCGGCCCGTCGGGCTGCGGCAAGACAACGCTGCTCAACGCTATCGCGGGTTTTCATAGCCTATCGTCTGGCAGCATCTATCTTGACAACGAGATGCTTTGTGGCCCCGGTAAGCTCAAGGCCGAACCCGGACCAGATCGCATCGTCGTTTTCCAGAATGGCGCGCTGTTCCCTTGGAAAACAAATATCGAGAACGTCGCGTTTGGCCCGATGATGCAGGGCTACATGACCCGCAAGGAGGCTTTCGAAAAGGCGCGGGACATGATGGCAGATGCCGGCTTGCGCGGGATCGAAAGCAACTTTCCGGGCGAAATTTCCTCGGGCGTGCGCCGCCGCGTCGAGATCGTGCGCGCGCTGATGACCGATCCAAAGATCCTGCTCCTCGACGAGCCTTACCGCGCACTCGATTCGCTGACCAAATCAGTGATGCACGAGGCGCTACTGGAGATCTTCTACAAGAATCGCGTAACGATCTTTTTCATCACACACGATCTTGAGGAAGCGATTTTCCTCGGACACCGTGTGGTGATCATGACAACGCGGCCGTGCAAGCCGAAGAAGATTCTCGACATCGATATCCCGCACCCACGTGACTACAGCGTGCTCACCACCAAGCGCTTCCGTGAATTCATGGAAGAGACTGCCGCGGCCGTACACGAGGAGGCCACCAAAGCCTTCGCCGCCGGCGAGAAGGAGCGCTGATCATGAGCACGTTGAGCAAATGGTCTTTCGAGGTCATCTCCTTCATCACTGGTGAGGATTTTTGGCGCGGCATCGTCGCCGTCGTCGTCTTCTTGCTGTTTTGGGAAGTCGGTTCACGCTCTGAGGCATTATTCGGGTTTGCGTTCCCTTGGGTCGGGCAGGTGCCGGCGCCCTCTGCCGTGCTGAAGGAGATCTACCGGCTGATCCAGGAACCGAGCTTCTGGCACAGCGCATATTTGAGTACTCTCCGTGTCCTCGAGGGCTTCTTCGCTGCAATGCTGGTCGGGATTCCGCTCGGCCTCGCGATGGCGGTAAGCCGCACGTTTTACGGCATCACCTTCCCTGTCTTCGAAGTGTTGCGGCCGATCCCTCCACTCGCCTGGGTGCCCGCCGCCATCATCTTCTGGCCGACGCAGGAACTCTCGATCGCTTTCGTTACGTTCCTCGGCGCGTTCTTCACGATTGTCATCAACGTGATCGGCGGCGCACAGTCGATTGACGTGCGTTACTTCCAGGCTGCGCGATCGATGGGCTCGTCGACCTTCGACATCTTCCGCCGCATAATCCTTCCTGGCGTACTGCCGTCGATCGTTGTCGGCGCGACGGTCGGTATCGGCATCACCTGGGCAGTGGTCGTTGCAGCGGAAATGATCTCTGGCGGGGGCAGCGCCGGCTCGATGGGGGGCGCCGCCGGCGGTGGATTAGGCTTCTTTATTTGGAACTCTTATGTCGGCGGCTCCTACACCCAGATCGTTGCCGGCATGATCAGTATCGGCATCGCTGGTTACATGTCGAGCGCCATCCTGCGCAAGGTCGGGCAATGGATGACTCCCTGGCTCGCGGAAGGCTGAGGAAAATCGGAAACGACATGCAACATACGTTTCAAGTGCATGCGTCCGTTCTTCCTAACTCCGCTGGGTCGACCGCGCTCGGCAGCCAGATCATCGTCAACAACGTAAGCAAGTCCTACGGCGCAGAAGCCTTCGCGAAGCAGGTCGTCCATACCTGCTCCTTCACCATCGAGCGCGGAAAGCTGACCGTGATGATCGGCCCGTCCGGCTGTGGCAAGAGCACTCTGATCCGACTGGTCGCCGGCTTCGAACGTCCCAGCAGCGGTACCATCACCGTCGACGACAAGCCGGTGACCGGACCGGGTGTCGATCGGCTCGTCGTCTTCCAGGAGACCGCGCTGTTTCCTTGGATGACGACCTACGACAATATCATGTACGGCCCCCGCGCGCGCCATGAAGATACGAAGGAGATGCGCGATTTCGCGGAAGCGTTGCTGCAGAAAGTCGGCCTCTCCGCGTTCCGCGAGAAATATCCCGCGCAGCTCTCTGGCGGCATGCAACGTCGCGCCGAACTGGCGCGCTCGATGATCAACCGGCCCAACGTCATGATACTCGACGAGCCGTTCCGCGGCCTTGATGCAATGACCAAGCGGCTGATGCAGGAATATTACGCGAACCTATACAACGAATTTCGCCGCACGACGTTCTTCGTTACGACAGACATCGACGAGGCGATCTACCTCGCCGACCGCATACTGATTATGACAAACATTCCGACGCAGGTCCGCGCAGTTATTGACGTCAATCTTCCGCGGCCGCGCCAGGTCGAGAACATTACCGAAAGCGACGAAGCCAACACGATCAAGATGCAGGCGCTCAGCCTGCTGCACGAAGAGGCAATGAGGTCTTTTGCAAAGGGCAGCAAAGCAGCCGCCGATTTCATCGACGCCTACTCGAAGCGCATGAACAAAAAATAAGAAGGCTGGCAACAACAGAAATGTTGCATAGCAGGCTTGCCAGCGTCCCTAATTCAACTCGCCGCGACTTCGGCGAAAGCAGGCGTGACGGAATAGCCTAACTTGCCTTCGAGGCGCGCACGCACTGCCGGCCAATCGTCGTCAATGATCGAGAAGTAGACGTTGTCACGATTACGCCCGTCGGCATAAAGCATGTGCTTGCGGAAAATGCCCTCTTCGGTCGCGCCGATCCGCAGGATCGCGGCGCGCGACTTTGCGTTATTGACGTCAGCTTTGAGTTCGACGCGGCGGCACTTCAAAACTTCGATCGCGTACCAGAGCTGCAGCAGCTTGACTTCGGTATTGATGTGCGAGCGCTGGTGCCCCGTGCCAATCCAAGTCACCCCGATTTCCAGCCTGCGGTGTTCGGTGTCGACATGATGGTAGCGTGTCGAACCGACCGCCTTTCGTGTCGGCAGATCGATAATCGCGAGCGGCAGCGCGGCACGTCGCTGTTGAGCCATCAATGCGGATTCGATGAAAGAGCGCATCGAGCCCGGCCGATGATGCGCTGTCGGCAACCAGCGCCAGATCGCTTCATCGGCGCCCGCTACCGCCAAATCGTCAAGATGTCGCAGCGCCAGCGGCTCGAGCGCGACACGCGCCCCTGTAATCAGAGCCGGCGTGAAAAAATCCATTGTCGTCCCTTACGAATGCTGAAGCACTAGTTCGGTAATCACTTTCGGAAAGGCTGTTTCCTTGTATCCGACTTATTCTGCAAACCGAAGGTGCTCTTTATAACCTAAATGGTGCCATCTATTTTGCCTGGCCTTGCATTTCTCATGGGAACAAAGCCGTTCTTGCTTGATTTGTGCACGGAAGTAGCCGTCCGGTAAATTGGAGCAGTTGCAAGTGAGAGCAATCGGCGGGTCAGCTTGCATCATTGTTGGGAAGTCGGTCCCTTTGACCTAAGTCAAGGACTCGCAAAGGTAATGATCTTAATAAGAAAGCGCTCACGTAAGCTTTTTGTATTTCAGCAGAGTGCTGCGAAATGGGAGGGATCACGAATGCGCCCGCTCCGTGAACTAATCACAAAGTTCGCGATCGCAATTGCGACGCAGCGACGAGTGTCTCGTTTCAACTGCGAAGGTTGCGACTTGCGAGACTGCTGCAGTCTGCCACCCGGCAGACGGCAACTATGTTGGGAAACGCGCGCAATGCGCCCGCGCTGGCGGTGAAAGTCGCCATCGGCGGTGCCGACTTCTCGTCTCTGCCTTCGACGAGGCCCGCATGACCAACGAGATTAACGGTCCAATTATACCTAAGCGTTGGCGAGCAATCTCTAAAAAATTGTGTCGCAGATGTCACGGCCAAAGGACGACCACGTGCCTTCCGTGTCATGGCACTGGCAAAATATTCATTGGAAATAATCCAAGACGTGACTGTGAAAAATGCGGAGGTTCTGGGCAACGCCTCTGCGAGGTCTGCAGTGGTACAGGCGAAGTCGAAAACTAGCGGCCGTATTCAAGAGGATGAGATTTTCCCGGTTCAATGGCTAACCGCGCTTTACATATTCGACACAGAAGCCTGCCGCGCGTCGCCATGTTCCATAACGTTTCATTCTGCGAATCCACAGGTCCCGCACAAAATTGCACTGGTGTCGATGTGTGCCTGAAAAGAGCAGCATGCCAAAACAGTAATAAAATAACAGGGAACGATTTCCGCAAAACAGGGAAAATAGGAGCAAATAACAGGGAAAACCTCTTACCTTTCTCCTTTCCACCCCCTCGCTTGCTTTACCAGCATCGCGACTCCGACAACAAAGCCAACCTTCGTCACAATGCACCGACCGCTAAGCGTGCGCCGGCCAGTGTCGCTCTCGGAACCACGTACGGTACTTCGTCATCTTCATGCGCTGCGCCGGTGGTGCATGCCGCTTGCACGTCGACGCCTCGTCACTGTTGTCCGGCGCGGCCCACCGCAGCTCAACGCAGTCGTTCGGGTTGTACGCCATCTCAAGATCCACCGCGCGGTCGATGACGTCTTTGAGCCAAAGCGTCCACGCGGAGCCGTCGCTGCGCGTATACGAAAACTTACGCGCCGAAAGTTCCGACGCGAGCACGCTCTGCAATTCGGCCTTCACGTCCGCGACGCTCTTCCCCTTCGGCATCGCGTAGCGCTCGGGCCGCCGCGCCACGCGATCCGGATACCCGCGCACCACATCGACCGCGATCAAAAGGCGAAAATCGCGCGCCGGAGTAGAGAAATCTTCCCACGGGCCGCTCGTCTCGAAGATCGCCGGGACGTCCGGCATGCTCGCTTCGCCGCGCCCGCTATTCTGGAACTTGCGCCCGTTTTCGACCGCCGTGACGCGCGTCTTGACTTGCTCTTCGAGCGACGTGATCGCCTCCTTCATCGCCAGCAAAGGATCGAGCGGCGCCGGCGACATAACGTCATCCATTCGATCGTAGAAGGCTTCGGCCCCGAGCTTCGACTGTTCGAGCGAATAATCGCCGTACTGCGGATTTTTGGCGATTTCGCCGTTGGTTAGCCGTCGCAAGACACCGCTGTTCTCGCGCTCGATCGGTCGGAAGCGCTTGAACCCGGGGCTACCGAGCGCGGGATCCTGCGCGAACAGAAAATTGCCGCGCCAAAAGCGCTTGCGCGTAACTGAGCCGTCGGGCTCCGCGTCGACGGCGAGGAAGACGCCCGCCGCACCGCCGGCCTGCGGCACGCGCCGCACCAGCATCAGAACGTGCCCGTATGGATCGGCGTATATGGTCCCCGGGCGCAACGTCTCCTGTGTCAGCGGCACGGTATAGAAATCAGTATTGTCATCATTCGCCAGCGTGCGCACGGCTCCGGACTGAACGGCGTCGCCGACGATCGGCAAATAATGGGCGAACGACGCCGCGAGACCCGATTGCTTCGCCGCCGCCGAATTCACAATGCTGAACCGCTGGTAGCACTTCGGCGGCTTGCCGCCGCCGCCGCGCGAGCATGTCGAATATCCGAACGGCAGGCCCATCTTGAATGCGAAATATGCGCGCAAAAAGTACACCATGTCGGTGCAGTCGGGTCGAAGGGTCATTGGCACTTCGTCTTCGCCGAGACCCAAATAGTTGAACAGGATATTGCGCGATCGATCGCGCAGCACGTTACGCAGTGCCGGCCACGACGGCTCCATTTCGAGCGGCGCGTCGAACAGCTTTTCGATCCATGCAGAAAACAAGTTTTCCGTCGCGCGATTCCATGTATTGCGCAAGGGCCAGACGCTCCCGGGCGTCGCGCTCGGCCGCGGCGGCTCGTCATCACGCACGACGATTTCGCGCGTGACCGTGCTGCACCCGGCTGGCGCGTGGGCGCGCGCGAGCGTCGCCCGCCACGTGCCCGCGGCCGGCGACGCTACCTCGGCGAACCAGAAATACGGCGGCCCGCCGTAACGCGCACGCGATTTGGCCGCGACGCGTCCATCGGGCGCAATCAGCGAAAGCTCGCCCTCGAGCGACTTCTCCGCGGCAAAGACGACGCGCAAAGGCGCGCCCTTCCATGGCGCGATCGGCGAGGCCAAGAGCGCGAACTCGGCCGCGTCTTCGCAGATGCCGAGTGGCCCTTGAGCCTGTGCGTTTACTACCGAGAAAAGGAAGGCGAAATATGTACCTGCGGCCAGCAACGATGCTGTCACTGCAAACTGGCGTCGTGGACGCAATTGAGCCCCCTTGCCTTCGTTGACCGCGATTAAACAATATCGTGAAAGCTTTGGCTGAATCGTGTCAAAACTCATAGCCCTGACCGAGTGGTAGGATACCGAATTGGCGGGGATCGGTGGGCGGAGAAGCTGCAGTTGCGCCGTGATCGGCGCTAACCGCGTGTGATCATTTGCAACCGTTATCGCCCGGTTCGACTAGAGTTCCCGGGCCACTTTCCTCTTGGTGCCAGCGCCAGGTCTTTGACCTGGGAACGCCGGAGGAAGAGTAGGTCACGAGTACCGCCGAGTAACAGGCTTTCAAGCTTAATCTTCCGCAATGCGTCGCTTGGTGCGAGATTCTTCTGGGCGACGCGCGCCAGGAATCCCGCCTCGTCCACAGTGCGCTGGAATGCCCCGGTATTGTGGATGATCACCCGGAGTCCCCCAGCGACGTTCAAAGGCCAGCCTTCCTCGAATTTGTGAGTGTGGCCATAGATGAAGATGCGCAGCCTGCGGTCGATGCGCAGATGACCCTCGACATGTGCTCCGATGACGTGACGACGTGGCACTAACTTGGATTCGAGGAGCGCGCCCGCAGTTGCGACAGCGCATTTCTGTGGTGCCTTGCGCAGCGCGAGCTGGTCGCACAGCGCGCGCACATCTTCGTCGCTGAGTTTACTTTTGTCGCGCGCCAGTGCAGCGAGCTCGGTCCGTAGCGCTTCCGACGCCGGATCCTGGCCTTCGATCTCGGCACGCAGGGGGTCATCTTGGGCCAGCGCCTCGAGAAACAGCTTATAGCCGATCTGCTGACGCGGCAGTTCGGGCCTGGCAAAATCATACATTAAGTTATTGCCGACGGCGCTTGGGCTAACACCCCTTACAAATGTTAATTATC
>DASSLE010000209.1:0-15345 GCA_035689725.1 Pseudolabrys sp. | reverse complement strand
TCGTCTTCGTCGTAATCGCTCTCGGCGGCGGCCTCGCCCGGATCCTTCTCTTCGCCATCCCCGCCTTCGCCCGGCGCCTTGAACGGCGTGGCGGCGGGCGGCGCCGCGGGCGGCGCAGGCGTCTGCACGACCTGGAGATGCGGCGCGCCGGGTACGGGCGTGCCAACGGCTTGTGGAACCGGCTTGCCGTCGGGACCAATGATCACCGGCACCTGCATCTGCTTGGCGTCGGGACCGGCATAGGTTGCTTCAAGATCGATGATGTCGCGGAGGAAAACTTTTCCCTCGTTGAGCTCGTCGCGCCAGATGATGATGGCCTGGAAGGTGAGCGGGCTTTCGCACAGGCCGGCGATCATCGCCTCGCGGCCAGCCTCGATGCGCTTGGCAATGGCGATTTCGCCTTCGCGCGAGAGCAGCTCGACCGAGCCCATCTCGCGCAGATACATGCGCACGGGATCGTCGGTGCGCTCGGAGGGTTCTTTCTTTTCGGTGGTCGCCAGCGACTTCGTCTTCGCCTCGACAACCTCCGAGCCGGTATCGTCATCGTCATCCTCGGCCTCTTCCGAGGCCTTCTCGCCGTCGTCGTTGTCGGCGTCTTCGGTCTCGACAACGTTAATGCCCATTTCGTTGAGCATCGCGTAGACGTCCTCGATCTGGTCCGAGGACACCTCGCCAGACGGCATGACTTCGTTGATCTGATCGATGGTGACGTAGCCGCGCTTCTTGGCGGCCTTGATCATCTTCTTGACGCCGGCATCGGAGAGATCGAGAAGCGGCAGCGGCGAATCGGGCGCGCCTTCTTCCTTCTCCGGGGCTTGTTCTTTTTCTTTTGTTTGCGTCGCTTTCGCTTTGCTCGCCATCCGCCTCTCCTGGACCGTCCTGGCCGTTTCGCGCCCGGTGCGCCGCGCTTTGCCCGGCGCACGGCCAAAAAGGACCGCGCCGGCGAGGCGCCGCCCCCCCCCCGAATCAGGTCACCAAGTTTCGTCGGAACCCGCTTAAGCTCCGATTAACCCAAAAGAATACCGCGGAAATCGACCCTTATTCCCGCCGGCCCGGCACCTTCCCATCCGCCCCAAGGGCGGCGGGCCTTGCTCATAAGCTACGAACGCCCCGACCGGAAGAGGCTCCAAACCCCTCAATCAGGGCCTCGGTGCCTTCTACCCGTGACAGGCGGGCTTTGACGTCACGCAACCGCAAGTAATTGGTTTCGCTCGCGTCCTGGCCCAGCGCCTGCTCGGCGTCCTTGAGCTCCTTAGTTAGTGAATGCCATTGCCGATGCAAGGCGACAAGTTGCGACCAGGTTACCAGCACGTCGTCCGGCGCAGCCTCCGGCCGCGCGCCCCAGACCGAGGGCGTGGTAATCGACAAGGCAATACGTTCCAACACCTCGATGAGGTTGCGGGCAGCCAGTTCCGCCTTCAGCGCCTCGGCATCGAGCGCGGCGGCATGGGCGGCGATATCTATGAGCGCGCCTTTAAGCCGCTCGGTATCGGCATGGCGGAACTCAAGCGAGGCAAGCTCCTCGAGATGATCGTGCAGCAGCCAGGGGTGGTTGAGCGCGGCTTGCAGGATCAGCGCTTCGCGCCGCGAGACGGCGCTGCGGTGGCCGCGATGCACCGGGCTTGAGGCGAGCTGCTGGCTCACCACTACATAGGGCATCGCCTTGCCCGCGGTTCGCGGCGCCGCGGTACGTTGCCAATCGGCGTTGCGCTCGCGCCAGTTCCCGCTCGAGCGCGGCTCGCGCCGCGGCGCCTGCGCGGGCGCAAAAAACTGCGACAGCCGCGCATTGAAGTCCTGGCGGTAATACCGACGAACGGCTTCATCGCCGATCGCTGTTGTGACTTCGTTGACGCGCGCCTCGAGTGCCGCGCGCCGCTCTGGCGTGTCGAAGGAGTGTCCTTCCGTCTCCCGCGCCCATAACATATCCGCGAGCGGCCGCGCTGCGCCGACGACATCGCTCACCGCCTCGCGCCCGCCCGAACGCACCAGATCGTCCGGATCTTGTCCTTGCGGGAGAAGCGCAAACTTCAGACTCTTGCCGGGCTTCAGCCGCGGCATCGCGAGATCGACCGCGCGAAAAGCCGCGCGCAGGCCCGCGCTGTCGCCGTCGAAACAAAGTATCGGCTCATCCGCCATCTTCCAGAGCAGCGCGAGTTGGTCTTCGGTTAAAGCAGTGCCGAGCGGAGCCACAGTCGCGGCAAAGCCCGCCGTCACCATCGCGATCACATCGACATAGCCTTCGACCGCGATGATCGGCGAGCCGTCATGGGCCGCCTGGCGCGCGGCGGCGATGTTGTAAAGCGTCGCACCTTTGTGAAAGAGCGGTGTCTCCGGCGAATTGAGATATTTCGCCTGCGCGTCCTTCTCCAACGCGCGACCGCCAAACGCGATCACGCGTCCGCGTAGACCGGTTATCGGGAACATCACGCGGTCGCGGAAGCGATCGAATGGCACCGGAATGTCGTCGCCGGAAATCAGCAGGCCTGCCTCGACCATATCCTCGACCGGAATGCTGTGGGAACCGAGATGTTCTTTCAGCGCGAAGCGCTCGCCCGGCGCATATCCAATTCGAAATTTGAGCTGCGTCGCCGGATCGAGCCCGCGATCGGCGAGATAGCCGCGCGCTTTCGCACCAGCGCGCGAAGCCAGCGTGTCCTGGAAAAATTTCGCTGCCAGTTCCATGACATCGTGCAGCGTCTTGCGCCGCGCATCGCGCACCTCATCCTCGCGCGAGATCTTTGGCAAAGGCACGCCGGCCATTTGCGCGAGCCGCTCCACCGCTTCCGGAAAGCTGACGCCTTCGCTCTGCATGACGAAATCGAAGATGCTGCCATTCTTGCCCGAGGAAAAATCGAACCACGCTTGCTTCTGATCATTGACGAAAAATGAGGGCGTTTTCTCCTTGTTGAACGGTGACAGGCCCTTGAACTCGCGTCCGGCACGCACGAGCTTGACGCGCTTGCCCACGACCTCCGAGACCGGAAGCCGGGCTTTCAGCTCGTCGAGGAACTGCGGTGTAAAGCGCATGGGTCTAAGGCCGAATCGGCGGCTAACCGGTGACTCTTCCCCATATCGGGTATTTACGGCGCGTCCAGGGACAATTTGTCCCCGCTAGTCACAGGAGCGCTTCACGCGGAAACCCCCCATAAATGGCCGGAATAGGCGCGGCCAATCCGTGTTTCAGCTGCTACAAAAAGCCAAGGCAGACAAAGCTACCGTCGGGGAGGACATCGTGACCATGGGGCTTTTCACCCGCAACGTCCAGGTGCAGTCGTTACAGATCTGGAAGCGCGCAAAGTGAGTTCGAAGACTTTCGTCCTCGTTCACGGTGCGTGGCACGGAGGCTGGGCCTGGCGGCGTGTCGCCGAGCGGCTGAGAGCACGCGGACACATCGTGTTTGCGCCGACGCTTACAGGCCTTGGCGAGCGGGCGCACCTCCTCCGCCCCGGTATCGATCTCTCGCTGCACACCGCCGACGTTCTCGGTGTGATCAAATATGAGCAGGTCAAGAACTTCGTGCTGGTCGGACACTCCTATGGTGGTTGCGTGATTTCCGGCGTTGCCGAAGCGATGCCGGATGCGATCGCTTCGATCGTCTTTCTCGATGCCTTCATCCCCGACAATGACGACGCCACGATCGATCTCGTGCAGCCGGCCGTGCAGGAGGTGATCCGCGCAGCGCTCGCGCGCGGCGAAACGACCGTGCCGGTCCGCGATGCCACCGCCTTCCGCGTCAATGAGAAGGATCGGGCCTGGGTTGATTCGCTTGCCGGACCTCAGCCGATCGGCACCATGACCGAAAAGATCAGGCTCACGGGCGCGCGCGAGCAGATACCGAAGAAGACCTATATCCGCGCGTCAGGCTATCCGAACGTTTCCTTCGACAAAGCTTATGCGCGCGTGAAGGCTGACCCCACCTGGCGCACTTACGAAGTGCCATGCGGCCATGACGTGATGGTCGACGAGCCTGACCGGCTGACGGAAATCCTGCTCGAGGTCGCGTGACCGGCCGCTGCGTGCGCTACTGCGGCTGCAACCCTGACGCCTTCACCACCTGCTGGGCTGCCGCGCGGTCGGCCTTGATTTCGGCGGCGAACTGCTCCGGCGTGTTGATCGCCGGCACCTGGCCACGGCTGATGATGTATTTGTCGCGGAAGCCGGCGTCGCTGACCACGCGCGTGACTTCGGTTGCGATCTTGTCGACAATCGACTTCGGCGTGCCGGGCGGCGCGAACAGCCCATACCAGGTCTGCGACGGCGCGCCCTTGTAGCCAAGATCACTCAGCGTCGGCACGTCCGGCAACAGCGGGGTGCGAATATTATTGACCAGCGCGAGCGCATTCATCTTCCGGGCGCGGATATGCGCGATCACGTTGCCGAGCCCGATCAGGCCGATCGGCGTCGAGCCGCCAAGAATGGCATTGGTCGCCTCGCCGCCTCCCTTGAACGGCACGCGCACCCAGTCGCCGCCTTTGTCCTGCTTGAGGCTGTCCATATAGACAACGCACGGGATCGAGGCGGTGAGATAAGAGAGCGTCCCCGGTGTCTGTTTCGACACCGCCACCAGCTCGTCAACAGTTTTGGCATTGAGATCGGAATTGATCACCAGCACCTGGATCAGGTGGAACAGGTTGATGACGGGTGTGAGCTTTTCGGGGTCGAACGGCAGGCTCTTGAACAGGTATTGGCTGTAGATCATCGGGTCTGCATTGATGATGCAGATCGTGTAACCGTCGGGCGCCGCATCCTGACAGGCGCGTGCGCCAATATTGCCGGCGCCGCCGGGCCGATTTTCGATGACCAGCGGCTGGCCGAGGCTCTTGTGCAGCTCTTCGCCGAGAACGCGCATGAAGATGTCGCTGATACCGCCCGCGCTCGAGGTGGTAAACACGTGGATCGGGCGGCTTGGATAGTCGTCCGCTCGCACCGCCGTTGTGGACGCCATCAGGCCGGCCGCCAACGCAGAATACATCGCAAAGCGTTGCATAACTTTCCTCCCCGAAGACCTCGCCGGGTATTTTTGTCTGTGTTGACCCTGCAGTTGACCATTGCAGGTGCGCAGCTGCAAGGCGGTCGCACCCCCACATCAGCGGCGGCGGTGACGATGCCGCGCGGGCAGATGGAGCAGGCCATGACGCCGCGGCCGGTGCGTCATGGCGGTATGTTTGAAGAACTCGGCCGCGGTGAGATAACCAACAACGAGGATCGCCATCACCAACAGCACTGAAGACCCAAGCGGCACGAACCCGAAGGGAGCCCCAAGCGGCGTGAGCGCAAAGGCAAAAGCAACAGCCAATGCGCCCAATGATGTGAATATTAGGATGCGGTGCGGCGTTCCTTTCCAGAACGGTGCACTGGTGCGAATGAGGAAGATGACGAGTATTTGCGTTGCCATGGATTCGATGAACCACGCGGTGCGGAAGACTTCCGGCGTGGCGTGAAAACCGTGCAGCAAAATCAGAAAGGCGGCAATGTCAAAGACAGATGACAACGGTCCCATGATGAGCGTGAAGCGCAGCAGCTCCGACATTTCCAGTCCGTGCGGGCGGCGAATGGTACTGCGTTCGACCGTGTCGTAGGGAATGCCGATTTCGCTCAGGTCGTAGAGAAGATTGTTGAGCAGCACCTGGATCGGCGTCAGCGGCAGGAATGGAATGAACACGGACGCTACCGCCATTGACAGCATGTTGCCGAAATTGGACGACGTCCCCATGCGCAGATATTTCATAATATTTGCATAGGTACGGCGGCCTTCTTCGACAGCGTTGTAGACGACGCCGAGGTCGGCTTCGAGCATGATCATGTCAGCGGCCGCGCGAGCGACTTCCGTCGCGCCCTCAACCGCGAGTCCGACATCGGCGGCATGCATCGCCGGCGCATCGTTAATGCCATCGCCAATGAATCCGACGGTATGGCCGCCGGCTTGCAGTGCCCGGATGATGCGGGTCTTCTGGTCGGGTGAGATACGCGCGAACAGGTCGGTCTTCTCCGCCTGGCGGGCAAGCGCAATGGCGCCGAGGTTCGCGATGTCCGCGCCGGTCAAGAGTCCGCGCGCCGGGATGCCGAGCGTTTCTACGAGATGCCATACTGTCGGCACTGCGTCGCCCGAGATCACCTTGACGCGGATACCCGCACCCTCGAGCTGCTTGATGGCCGCAGCCGCCGACTCCTTCGGCGGATCGACGAAAAGGCAAAACCCGGCGAAAACGAGTTGCGCTTCATCGGCGACGCCGACGCTTTGCGTCGGCGCGGGGAATTCGCGCCAAGCGACGGCGATGCTGCGCAAGCCTTGCCCGCACTTGTCTTGGTAAAGCTTCTCGAGTGCGGCGCGGCGGCTGTCGTCCAATGGCTGCACGCCTTCCCCGGTCTCAACTTGCGTCGATAGCGCCAGGATGTCCTCGGACGCACCTTTGACGATGGGGAGGCGACGGCCGGTCTTCTCCGCCAGCACGGAGGCTCGTCTCCGGTCGAAGTCGAACGGCACGTCAGCTATATAGCGCCAATCAGTGCGTGAGCCTGCCCCGGCGCCGGCGAGGATGGCGTCGTCGAGCGGGCTGCGCAGTTTGCTTTCGAAGCCGCTGTTGACCGCGGCTAGTTCCAGCACATGCGCGCTGTCGGCGCCGTCGGTCCCGGGATGGCCGACGAGCGCGATCTTCGCCTGCGTGAGCGTACCGGTCTTGTCCGTGCACAGCACGCTCATGGCGCCTAGATCGTGAATAGCCGCGAGCCGTTTCACCACCACTTTTCGCGCAGCCATGCGCACGGCGCCGCGCGAGAGTGTAACGGTCATAATCATCGGCAGTAGTTCCGGCGTCATGCCGACCGCCAGCGCCACCGCGAACAGGAAGGATTCGATCACCGGCCGCGACGACGCGAGATGCGCAAGCAGCACGAACAGCACCATGAAGCCGGTGAGCCGCATGATGAGCACGCCGAAAGCGTGCAGGCCGCGTTCCAGACTGCCCAGCGGAGGCGCCGATTCGAGCGCGGCGGCAATGCCGCCAAAACGGGTGCTGTTGCCAGTGGCGGTGACCAGCATCAGCGCGGTGCCGCGCACCAGTACGGTGCCGCTGAACAGCGCGTTGAATGCCGCGGGCGGTTCGGTCGCGGCGCAGGGGCCCGGCCGTTTGTCGACGGGGAAGGCTTCGCCGGTGAGCAGGGCCTCGTTGACCTGTGCGCCCGCGGCTTCCAGGATGATGCCATCGGCCGGAACGAGATCGCCGGCGGCGAGCTCGACGATGTCGCCGGACACAATTTCTTCAACGGGCGTTTCAACCGTGCGGCCATCGCGCCGGACCGCCGCGTGCACCGCCACCGAATGCTTCAAGGCCTCCACCGCCTTTTCAGCACTATGTTCCTGGGTCACCTCCAACCCGATCGAGGCGGTGAGAATGGCGAGAATGATGGCGCCGCTCGCGAGGTCACCGACAGCGGCGGAGACGATCGCTGCAACGATGAGGATGGCTATTAGCGGATCGATCAGCCGGCGGAGAATCTTGCCGAGCATATGATGGCGCGCCGGCTCCGCCACCACATTACGGCCACCTGTGCGCAGGCGGTCCGCTGCCTCAGCCCCGCTTAACCCTGCGGCGGTGGTTCCCAACCTGGATAACAGCTCAGCCTCACTGGTGCACCAGAAGGCCTCGCTTGAGGTAGCAGCGGTCGGCTGGTCGGACATGGGGGTGCACCTCGATCCCGATGTAGCCGCGGATTTCAGCCGGAGAGTCTTGCCTTCACCATTCCGCTCGCCTTGGCCATGTCCATCTGCCCGGCATATTTGCCGCGCAGGACGCCGATGACCTTGCCCATGTCCTTCATGCCGGCGGCGCTAGTCTCTTTGACCGCAGCCTCGATCGCAGCCTTCATCTCGTCATCGGACAATTGCTTGGGCAGATAACCGGAGATGATAGCGATTTCCTCCCGCTCCTGTTTTACCAAGTCGTCGCGGCCGCCCTTCTGGTAGAGTTCCACCGATTCTTGACGCTGCTTGATCATCTTTTGCAGAAGGCTAAGCAGCTCGGCATCGCCGAGCGGCGGCTTGCCGGCCCCACGCGCCTCGATATCGGCATTCTTGAGCGAGGAGTTGACCATGCGCAGTGTGGAAACCGCCCGCTCGTTCTTGGCCTTCATCGCCTCGGTCAAAGCTTTATTGATGTCGTCGCGCAGCACGGGGGAGCCCCTTTCTTCGCAATTTAAACGTTTGGGGGCGGCACCCGGCGGCCCCTTGCCTCTCACACTATAATACGCAACTAAGAGGCCATGACCCAGACGAAAGCCGCCCCCACCGGCGCTTGGGCCGAGCCCAAGCCAACGGCGCTTTTGGTACTGGCCGACGGGACCGTGCTGGGGGGCTTCGGCTTCGGCGCCACCGGACACGCGGTCGGCGAGGTCTGCTTCAACACCGCCATGACGGGGTATGAGGAAATCCTCACCGACCCGTCCTATGCCGGGCAGATCATCACTTTCACCTTCCCGCACATCGGCAATGTCGGCACCAACGAAGAAGACATCGAGACCGTCAACATGGCGGCAACGCCGGGGGCGCGCGGCGTCATTCTGCACAGCGCGATCACCGCTCCGTCGAACTACCGTGCCACTCGCAACCTCAACGACTGGCTGAAAGCGCGCGGCGTTATCGGCCTGACCGGCATCGATACCCGCGCGCTCACCGCGCTGATCCGCGTCAACGGAATGCCGAACGCGGTGATTGCGCATGAGCCCAGCGGCAAATTCGATCTTGCCGCGTTGAAGAAAGAAGCCGAGGAATGGCCCGGCCTCGTCGGCATGGACCTAGTGCCGATGGTAACGAGCGGTCAGCGCTTCACCTGGGACGAGACACCCTGGGCCTGGGACAAGGGCTACGCGCGGCAGACTAATCCGCAATTCCACGTGGTCGCGGTCGACTACGGCATCAAGCGCAACATTCTCCGCCTGCTTGCCGGTTCCGGCTGTAAGGTGACGGTGGTGCCGGCCAAGACTTCGGCCGAAGACATAATGGCGCTCAAGCCTGACGGCGTGTTTCTGTCGAATGGTCCGGGCGACCCGGCCGCGACCGGCGAATACGCGGTGCCGGTTATCAAGAAACTGATCGACTCAGGCACGCCGACGTTTGGCATCTGCCTCGGCCATCAGATGCTCGGCATTGCGGTGGGCGGCAAGACCATGAAGATGCATCAGGGCCATCACGGCGCCAATCATCCGGTGAAGGACCTCACCACCGGCAAGGTCGAGATCACCTCGATGAATCACGGCTTCGCCGTGGACAAGGATTCGCTGCCGAAGAATGTCGAGCAGACGCACCTGTCACTGTTCGACGGCTCCAATTGCGGCATCGCGCTCAAGGACAAGCCGGTGTTCTCGGTGCAATACCACCCGGAAGCCTCACCCGGCCCGCGCGACAGTCATTATCTCTTTATGCGCTTCGTCGAGATGATGCGGCAGGCGAAGCGCAAGATCGCATAGTCCGCCGAATCGCGGGAGCCGGGCGCGATCGTTCGCGGTCTGTCATTATCCCATGCCAAACACGCTCCTCAGTTTCATGTTCAAGGACGACGGCACGGTGCCGAACAATCCGGCACTGCCGGTGCTCGTATATAAGGGCGCAGTTGTTGCCGACAGCAAGCGCGACCCGGCAACCGCGATCGAGAAATTGTTTGCCACAAACGGGTGGGGCCACGGCCACTGGCGCGACGGCATCTATCCTTTCGTACATTATCACTCAATGATTCACGAAACGCTCGGCATCGCGCGCGGCCGCGCCAGGGTACAACTCGGTGGGCACCGCGGCGAAATGTTCGAGTTTGCGGCGGGCGATGTCGTCGTACTTCCAGCAGGCACCGGGCATCAGAAGCTTTCAGGCAGCGACGATTTTCTTGTCATCGGGGCCTACCCGCCTGATGGCACGTATAATCTTTGCAGGGGCGACAATCCGGCAGAGCGCGACAAGGCCCTTACGACGATCCCCAAAGTGCCGCTGCCCGAAAGCGATCCGGTGCTGGGTAAAGACGGGCCGCTGCCGCAGATGTGGCGGCGCTAGCGCGTCATCCAAAAACGCGCGATAGAAAGCGCCTATGAGCGACTGGATTGATTTTTACGACTTCAAGCACTCGGTGATCTATGTGAATGCGCGTCACCGCGACGTGCATTATCGCACGATCGCCGAGGACATCTGCCGTTACGTGCCCTCACCCACCGCGCACGTACTTGACTATGGCTGTGGCGAAGCAACTTCGGCCGACCTGGTCGCGGCAACCTGCGGGCAGCTTGTGCTGGCGGAAGCCGCGCCCAACGTGCGCGCCTCGCTGACTATGCGCTATGCAGGCCATCCCAAGATCGCGGTGATCACCTCGGAGCAAGCGGCAGCGCTACCCAAGGCCTCATTCGATCTCATCGTCATGCACTCGGTCGCGCAATATCTGAGTGCGAACGAGCTCGGTCGGCTGCTCACGATGTTCCGCTTTCTGCTCAAGCCGGGTGGACTATTCGTGCTCGGTGACGTCGTGCCGCCGCATCTCGCTGCGCCCGCCGCGGCCCTTGCATTGCTGCGCTTCGGTGCGGCCAACGGATTCTTCTGGTCGGCGGCTTTCGGGCTGATGCGGATCTTCGTGTCAGACTATCGGCGGCTGAAAAAAACTGTCGGCCTGTCGCACTACGCCGAGGCGGCGATGCTGGAGAAGCTCAAGAGAGCAGGTTTTGGGGCCGAGCGCGCTCCGCACAATATCGGCCACAACCAGCGCCGCATGACCTTCCTCGCCCGTTCTGTGTGACCGGCTATCAGCTGCAAGGACTGCAGCCGCTAGAGGAAATCGGGTCGTCCACCGCTTATCCGGCAGTTCCCCTTCCCTGCCCGTCAAATCTAGTCTAAAGGACCCCCGCGCGCGAGGCCTGACCTCGGCGCGGTCCGAGGGACGCGCACCTGGCGCGCCCTTTTTTTGTGCCCAGTAATCCGCGAGCAGATGCCCAAACGCACTGACATCAAATCGATCCTGATCATCGGAGCCGGCCCGATCGTCATCGGCCAGGCCTGCGAGTTCGACTATTCCGGTACGCAGGCATGCAAAGCGTTGAAGGACGAGGGCTACCGGATCGTCCTAGTGAACTCCAATCCCGCGACGATCATGACCGATCCCGATCTCGCAGATGCTACTTACATCGAGCCGATTACGCCGGAGATCGTTGCAAAGATCATCGAGCGCGAACGCCCGGATGCGTTGCTCCCGACCATGGGCGGGCAGACCGCGCTGAACTGCGCGCTGAGCCTGCGCAAGATGGGCGTGCTGGAGAAGTTCAACGTCAAGATGATCGGCGCCACCGCAGACGCCATCGACAAGGCGGAGGACCGCGAGCTCTTCCGCGAAGCCATGACGCGAATCGGACTGCCGACACCGCGTTCGCATCAGGTCAAGACGCTGCCGCAGGCGCTCGAAGCGCTCGACGACATCGGGCTGCCGGCGATTATCCGCCCGTCATTCACGCTCGGCGGCACCGGCGGCGGTATCGCGTACAACAAGACCGAGTTCATCGAGATCGTCGAGCGCGGTATTGACGCCTCTCCCACCCATGAGGTGCTGATCGAGGAGTCAGTTCTGGGTTGGAAAGAATTCGAGATGGAGGTGGTGCGCGACAAGAAAGACAACTGCATCATCATCTGCTCGATCGAGAACGTCGATCCGATGGGCGTGCACACGGGCGACTCGATCACCATCGCGCCCGCACTGACGCTCACCGACAAGGAATACCAGATCCTGCGCGATGCCTCGATTGCGGTGCTGCGCGAGATTGGCGTAGAGACTGGCGGCTCTAACGTGCAGTTCGCCATCAACCCGGCCGACGGCCGACTGGTTGTGATCGAGATGAATCCGCGCGTATCGCGCTCGTCCGCACTCGCCTCGAAAGCGACCGGATTTCCGATCGCCAAGGTCGCGGCGAAGCTGGCCGTCGGCTACACGCTTGACGAAATTGCGAACGATATCACCGGCGGCGCAACGCCGGCATCGTTCGAGCCGACCATTGATTACGTCGTCACCAAGATCCCGCGCTTCGCCTTCGAGAAATTTCCCGGCGCTTCGCCGGTGCTCACGACCTCAATGAAATCGGTGGGCGAAGCGATGGCGATCGGACGTACGTTCCAGGAGAGCCTGCAGAAAGCGTTGCGTTCACTCGAAACGGGGCTCACCGGCCTCGACGAGATGACCATTGAAGGTTTCGACGCCGCCAAGGGTATCGAAGACAACGACAATAAGGCTGCAATACGCGCCGCGCTCGGCACGCCTACGCCAGACCGTTTGCTCAAGCTGGCGCAGGCGATGCGCCTCGGCGCCAGCGATGAGTTGATCCACAATGCCTGCCGCATTGATCCCTGGTTCCTCAGGGAAATCCGTGGGCTGGTGGAGGCAGAAGCCGAGATCATAGCGAAGGGCCTGCCAACAATCGCGGGCCCGTTCCGCCGGCTCAAGGCCATGGGCTTTTCAGACAAGCGGCTCGGCAAGCTGACCGGCACCGATGCTGAGACCGTGATGGCCAGGCGCCGCAAGCTCGATGTGCGGCCGGTATTCAAGCGCATCGACACATGCGCCGCTGAATTCGCTTCGCCCACTGCCTACATGTATTCGACCTATGAGACGCCGTTCGCCGGGAAAGTTGCGGACGAGGCGGCGCCATCGGACAAAAAGAAGGTCATCATTCTTGGCGGCGGTCCTAACCGGATCGGCCAGGGCATCGAATTCGACTA
Organism: Pseudolabrys sp.; assembly: GCA_035689725.1. Lineage (GTDB taxonomy): Bacteria > Pseudomonadota > Alphaproteobacteria > Rhizobiales > Xanthobacteraceae > Pseudolabrys. The sequence goes on along the minus strand of DASSLE010000209.1, from coordinate 2,615 downwards.
TTGCTGCTGCCACGCGGCCTTCGCGCTGAAGGAAGTCGGATACGAGACCATCATGGTCAACTGCAATCCGGAGACGGTGTCGACCGACTACGATACGTCCGACCGGCTTTATTTTGAGCCGCTCACGCCGGAAGACGTGCTGGAGATCATCGATACCGAACGCTCGAACGGCACGCTACACGGCGTGATCGTGCAGTTCGGCGGCCAGACGCCACTCAAACTCGCTGAACCACTGGAGAAAGCGAAAGTACCAATTCTCGGCACTTCGCCCGACGCCATCGATCTTGCGGAGGATCGCGACCGCTTCAAGACGCTGCTCGACAAGCTCAAGCTGCGTCAGCCACAGAATGGCATTGCTACCTCGCCAAACGCCGCGCGCGCTATCGCCGATGAGATTGGTTATCCGGTCGTGATCCGCCCCTCTTACGTGCTGGGCGGCCGCGCTATGGAGATTGTACGCGATGGCGCACAACTCGATCGTTACGTCGCGCGGCTTGCCGGCGATCTTGACCGGCCGAACGAGCTGGTGGTCTCCAAAAAAAGTCCGCTGCTGATAGACCGCTACCTGTCCGACGCCACCGAAGTCGACGTCGATTGTCTTGCCGATGGCAAGGACACGTTTATCGCTGGTATCATGGAACACATCGAGGAAGCCGGCATCCACTCAGGCGATTCGGCCTGCGCGCTGCCGCCCCACTCATTGAGTGAAAAGACCATCGCCGAGCTGGAACGGCAGACGCGTGCGCTCGCGCTTGCGCTCAATGTCGTTGGGCTGATGAACGTGCAATACGCCATCAAGGATGGCGAGATCTACGTACTGGAGGTTAATCCGCGCGCCTCGCGCACGGTGCCCTTCGTCGCCAAGGTCATCGGCCTCGCCGTCGCCAAGATCGCCGCCCGGATTATGGCTGGCGAAAAGCTCAAAAGCTTTAATCTGAAAGCCACTCATCTCAAGCACCGCGCGGTAAAGGAAGCGGTCTTTCCGTTCGCGCGCTTCCCCGGCGTCGATACTGTGCTCGGACCTGAAATGAAATCGACCGGCGAAGTCATGGGGATCGACGCTTCGTTCGAAATCGCCTTCGCCAAGAGCCAGATCGGGGGCGGCACCAGCCTGCCGAGGAGCGGAACCGTATTCGTTTCAGTGAAGGACGACGACAAGGCGCGCATACTGCCCGCAGTCAAGCTGCTGGCCTCCCTCGGCTTCAAGACCATCGCAACCTCGGGAACCCAGCGCTACCTGGCGGAACAGGGTGTGGAAGCGGCCAAGATCAACAAGGTGCTGGAAGGTCGGCCCCATATCGTGGATGCCATCAAAAACGGCGGTGTTCAGCTGGTTTTCAATACTACCGAGGGAGCGGCAGCGCTCGCTGATAGCCGTTCTTTACGCCATGCCGCCCTCTTGCATAAAGTGCCGTACTACACCACTCTTTCGGGTGCCGTCGCCGCGGCGCAGGGCATCAAGGCCTATCTCGAAGGTGACCTCGAGGTGCACGCGCTGCAAAGCTACTTCGACGGACGGGGCTGAAGGCCTTTACATGACTCCGGTTTCGCGGGTGACCGTGGCCGGAGTCGTATTACGAGTCGAATTAGTGGGATTTCGAGGGTGAAAGGGGCTTGGCGGCGCTGAAAGTCGTTCAGATTGTTTCGGGCGCCCGCCAGGAGGAGATGAGACGATGGAAAAAATACCAATGACCGCCGCCGGCTATGCCGCGCTCGAGTCCGAGCTCAAGCATTGCCAGCAGGTCGAGCGGCCCCGAATCATTCAGCAGATCACCGACGCGCGCACACATGGCGACCTGTCGGAGAACGCTGAATACCACGCCGCCAAGGAAGCTCAGTCTCTCAACGAGGGCCGCATTGCCGAGCTCGAGGACAAGCTCGCGCGCGCAGATATCATCGATGTTTCGAAACTGTCCGGCCATACAATCACCTTCGGCGCGACCGTTACGCTCATTGACGAGGACACCGACGAGAAAAGGGTCTGGCAGATCGTTGGGGAGCCAGAAGCAGACGCCAAGAAAGGCAGAATCTCGATTACGTCGCCGCTCGCCAAAGCGCTGATTGGAAAAACCAAAGGTGCGTCGGTCGAAGTCAACACTCCGGGCGGCGCCAAAGCCTACGAGATCAAGAAGATCGAGTGGCGATAGCTGGCTCGCATCCGCCGTTAGATGTTTTTAGTTGCTAAGGAAAACCGTCATGGCCGGGCTTGTCCCGGCCATCGTCATTCCGGGGGCGTGCCGCATTATCTTGCCGAAGCTGCTTCTGGATTCCGGTTCACGCGCTGCGCGCGCGTGTCCCGGAAATGACGTCATGTTTCATCGCGCAAGGGTCAAAGGGCATAGCCGGGACAAGTCCAGCCATGACGACACAGCGCGCTGCGCGCACTTCGTAATAACTATTGGTCTTCCATCGGCACCATCGCCGCGTCTTTGGAATTGCGCAGCGTCAGCGAGGTCTTCACATTGCGCACATTGGGGGCGGCGGTGAGCTTTTCGACAAAGGCCTGGAAAGTTTTCAGGTCGGGCGCCACGCATTTGAGCACGAAGTCGATTTCGCCAGAGAGCATCCAGCACTCGCGCACCAACGGCTGCGCGCGCACGAACTCCTCGAAGCCG
>DASSLE010000208.1:0-3637 GCA_035689725.1 Pseudolabrys sp. | reverse complement strand
GGGCGACAAGCCCGCGATCTGTATCACCGAGCCGGAGGCCGGCTCCGACGCGACGGCCATGACCACCCGAGCCGACAAGCGCGGCGATGTTTATGTCATCAACGGCAAGAAGCACTGGATCACCGGCGCGGGCGTCTCGCGGCTGCATTTGATCTTTGCCCGCGTGTTCGACGAGCGTGGCGAAGAACTAGGAATCGGCGGTTTCCTTGCGGTACGCGAAAAATCGAAGGGTCTGCGTGTGGGAAAGCGCGAGCAGACCATGGGCTTGCGTGGCATGCCGGAGGGCGAGATCATTTTCGAAGATCTGGAAGTTCCAACAACCATGGTCGTAATGCCGCCATCTGGTTTCCACCGGGGCTTCGCGGACCTGATGAACGCCTATAACAGCCAACGCGTCGGCGCCGGCAGTGTGGCCATGGGCATTGCTGCAGGCGCGCTCGACCATGCGCTTGGTTGGGTAAGGACACGCGAACAATTCGGGCGACCGATCGGCGAGTTCCAAGGCCTCCAATGGATGCTCGCCGACATGCAGGTGCAGCTTACCGCCGCACGCCTGATGCTCTATCAAGCTGCGCGCTCGCGCGGCCCCGACAATAGTCCTTTCCCCGATCCGGTGCTGGCAGCGCAAGCGAAGATTTTCGCGTCCGAAGCTGCCATCAAAATCGTCAATGATGCGTTGCAAATTTTCGGCGCGCGCGGATATTCGCGCGAATTACCAATGGAGCGCATGGCTCGCGACGTGCGCATGTTCACGATCGGCGGGGGAACCGCCCAAGTGCTGCGCACGCTGGTCGCTTCCAAGATGCTCGGATGGAAGCTGCCGCAAACACGCGATGGTTATACTCCCAAACCATCCATCCGCGATGCTGCGGAGTAGCCATGCATCCTGTCTTTGCAATTGACGGCAAAACACAGCCGATCCCGATCTGGTTTGTCCATGCCGGAAATTTCGATTCAGTACGCAGGGAGATTGGCGAGCGAGAACGTGCATTCGTCGTCGCCGCAGGCTTTGAGGCCAAATCGGGTCGGCTGATGCTGCTGCCCGCCGCGGACGGGAGACTTGCCGGCGTCTTGTTCGGGATCGAAGAACTCGGGGAAAGCGAAGTTGACCGGTTTCGGCCCGGACAGTTGTCCGGCCTGCTGCCACCGGGGAACTACCGTTTCGCGAACGCACCACATGATGGGCGATTGGCTACGCTGGCTTTTGCACTCGGTGCGTATCAGTTTGTTCGCTACCGCAAGGCAGAAAAGCGCAATGTACATCTTGTGATTCCGGAAGGCGTTGATGGCAACGATCTCAGCCGCATTGTCGAGGGCGTGACGCTCTGCCGCGATCTTATCAACACACCGTCCAACGATATGGGGCCCGCCGAGCTGGAAGCGGCCAGCCGGGCCCTGGCCAAACAGCACAGCGCCAAGGTGCAGGTCACGAGTGGTGATGCGCTCGCCAAGAATTTTCCGTTGGTGCATGCGGTCGGCACCGGCTCGGCGCGAAAACCACGGCTGATCGATATTTCCTGGGGCAAGGCCGTCGATCCGAAAATTACGCTTGTCGGCAAAGGGGTCTGCTTCGACACCGGCGGGCTCGACATCAAGCCCGATACCGGCATGCTCAATATGAAGAAGGATATGGGCGGGGCAGCAACCGCGCTGGCCCTCGCTCATATGATCATGGCGTGCAGTTTGAAGGTCAGGCTGCGCGTCATAATTCCGGCGGTGGAGAATTCGATCTCGGGTACCAGCTTCCGCCCGCGCGATGTCTACGTTTCGCGCAAGGGAATTTCGGTCGAAATCGGCAATACCGATGCGGAAGGCCGGCTGATCCTTGCCGATGCGCTCACACTTGCCGACGAAGACAAGCCTGCGTTGATCATCGATTTTGCCACGCTCACAGGTGCTGCACGCATTGCGCTCGGTCCTGAAGTGGCACCATTTTTCACTGATGACGATGCACTCGCTGACGAACTTGTGCGGGCCGGCGCTGCCGAGAACGACCCACTCTGGCGCATGCCGCTATGGCGGCCCTATGAGACGATGCTTGATTCAAAAGTCGCCGATCTCAATAACGTTGCGACCGGTGGCCATGGTGGCTCCATCACAGCAGCATTGTTTTTGCGTCGCTTCGTCACTACAAAATCCTGGCTTCACTTCGATATTTTCGCCTGGACGCCGACGGCCAAGCCCGGACGTCCCGAAGGCGCCGAGTGTCAGACGGCGCGCGCGCTTTATGCGTTGCTCTGCGCTCGCTATTCCTGACCATGGTGGCTCTCGACCCGCGCATAAATCCTTTTCGACCCGAGATCGCGGCGAAGTATTTGCAAGGTCAGGTTGAGGCTAAACGCTTTGTCGAAGGCACCCGCCACCAGGTGATCGAACCGGTCACTGCCCTGCGCCGCACCCCATCGCACGACGCAAGGCTCGACAGCGAAGCGCTGCTCGGCGAACGGGTGATGATTTACGAAACGACTAAGGACGGCTGGGCCTGGGGCCAGCTAGAAATCGACGGCTATGTTGGTTGGCTATCGGCCAACTCACTCGTACCAAGCGGCCCAGCCCCGACCCACAAGGTTGCAGTTCTGCGTGCGTTAGCGTTCCCAGGACCGGACATTAAGTTGCGTCCAATCGCTGCGCTGCCGATGGGAGCGCGGCTTGCGATCGCACGGCAAGATGAGCGATTCGCTGTGACCGTATCCGGATGGCACGTGCCGGAAGTCTATCTGGCGCCAATCAAGGCGCGACAGCCTGATTTTGTCGCGGTGGCCGAACAATTTCTTGGTACGCCCTATTTGTGGGGCGGCAAGACCTCGCTCGGGCTCGACTGCTCGGGCCTTGTGCAAGTCTCACTCCAAGCCACCGGTATTGCTTGCCCACGCGATAGCGACATGCAGGAACTGGCGCTCGGAAAATTGTCGTCGCTCGCGAGTCTACGCCGTGGCGATCTGTTGTTCTGGAAAGGTCACGTGTCTATCGCTCGCGATCCCGAGACCCTGATCCACGCAAACGCACATCACATGATGGTTGCGTTTGAACCGGCCGCGGAAGCAATACCGCGCATCAAGGCGGCAGGGAGCGAAATCACTGCGGTAAAACGCGTGATCTAGCTCAGAAGTTCAGCGACGCGACCCTGATTGAGCGCCAGCCATTGTAATCCGATGATTACCGGGCTGCCATGCACCACGTGTCGATCGAGTGCATCGACTGCAGCGTCGATAGAAACTCGGTGGACATAAAGCTGCTCGCCATCAGGTGTTATCAGTGCGCCTTCGCGCACTTTCGCGGCGTCGGCGGCGGCGACAAAGATCGTAACCTCCTCGTCCGTGATCCCGGGGGTACTCAGAAAAGTGAATAGTTCGACGAGCTTTTCGGGCGCGATACCAATCTCCTCTGTACATTCGCGCCGTGCCGCTTCGATCAGCGATTCGCCCGCCTCGACGCGACCCGCCACGAACTCGACGAGATCGCCGCGGCCGTTGGCGAGATGCGCGGGCAGACGGAACTGGCGGATCAATACGATTTCCTGGCGCGCGACGTCGATCGGTATTACCACAACCACCTTGCCGGCGATCAGCACGTCGCGCTCCTGCACGACCGGCCTATCATTATCTTTCAAGGTCACATTATAGCGGTGATAGTCGCG
>DASSLE010000207.1:0-2829 GCA_035689725.1 Pseudolabrys sp. | reverse complement strand
CGAATAGGAACGGCACGTGGGTGACATCGGACTGCACGTAGACGGCATCCGAGCCTGAGGCGATCACGTAGGAAGTATGGCCGGGCGTATGACCTGGCGTGCCCTGCGCGGTGACGCCGGGGATTACTTCCTTGCCCCACTCGTAGGTTTTCACGCGCTTGAGCACATCGGCACTGAAAACGCGCCGCACGTTCTTAAAATTGGTTTGAACGCGGCCATTGGTGGCGCGGCTCATTTCGCCATCGTCCATCCAATATTTATGTTCAGGTGCCGGCACAAGGATTTCGGCGTTCGGATAAGTGAGCGAATTGTCGTCCATCAGCAGGCCGTTGATGTGGTCGCCGTGATAGTGCGAGATGATTACGGTATCGACGGCGGTACGGTCGATACCGGCGGCCGCGAGATTGCTCACGAACTGGCCGCCAACCCCATTACTCTTCTTGTAGTTGGTTTCGCTGGTCCCGGTATCGATGATCGCGAGCTTGGAGCCGGTGTTCACCGCGATCGGGTTATAGGGCGTGGTCATCATGTCCTTTTCCATGAAGACCTCTGCGAGCGCAGCATTCACGACATCCTTCTTGATGTTGATGACGTGATCCTCCGCCATCTTGAATCGGGCAACTCCGTCGGTGGCAACCGTCACGTCGATGGTTCCGATCTTGTAGCGGTACCAGCCGGCGGCTTGCTTGCCGGCCGGCGGCGTGGCGGCACGGACGGGGTGGTTGCACGGCACGGTAACGGCGGCCGCCGCACCGGCGGCAACCGACAACAGATTTCGGCGTGTGAACGTAGTCATTGGCGTCTCCCCTTTGCGGCTTGTTCTTAGATGCCGAATGGTTTTCTTGATGTGCTGAATACTCTCGATTTCTTGGCCTTCTGCAAGACAAAAGCAAGGTCCAGTCAGAGGTCGGTTACACAGAGTTCGAATCTCTTCGGCCGTCAACCTCTGCGTATCTGCCTATGGGCCTGACAATCTGTATCGAACATGAAACAGACTTTGTAAGACGGTCATGCAATCTGAAGTCTCGTGCGCAATCCTGGGTAGTTCGATCCGAAATGCCTGCCAATCGCGTGGTTTCGTGCTCTTACAGCTGGCGGCGGACCGCAAGTTCGCTTTACCCGGTTGGGCTATCATTGGTAGGCTTTGAGCCCTACGACGATAGTTCCGGGGAGGATAAAAAATGATCACGACATTTCGTGCTGTCTTTGTGGGCGTCGCGGCGATCGGTTTTTTAGCGGTCGGCCAAGCGGCGCACGCGCAAGACAAAACCATCAAGATCGGTGCGCTGTTTCCCATGTCGGGGCCGGGCTCTTATTTCGGCGCACAAGACAAACAAGGAGTCGAGCTCGCGTTGGAGCAACTCAACAAGACCGGCGTGAACGGCTACAAGTTTGCGGTCCAATACGAAGACTCAAGTTGCGGACCTTTGCCTGCGACGCAGGCCGCCAAGCGTCTGATCGAGCAATTCAAGCCTGACGTTATCATCGGCGAAGAGTGCTCCGACGCGACACTCGCCGTCATGCCAATCGTCGATCAGGCCAAGGTACCTCTGCTTAATGCCGGCTCGTCCTCTATAAAGGTTACCGAGCCGGGCAATCCCTGGACATTCCGCATTATGCCCAACGAGGTCATGCAAGGCGTCAACCTCGCTGACAATGCCTATAAGCGAATGAATGCGCGCACCGCGGTATTGCTATTCGAAAACACCAATGCCGGCATCGGCAACGCGCAGGTTTTTAAGGAGAACTTCGTCAAGCAGGGCGGCAAAGTCCTGGAGGAAATCGGCTTCGGCCGCGATGTTAATGATTTCACCGCGATCGCGACGCGTATCACCGGGCTCGGTAAGGTCGACGTGATCCCGACCTACACCCTGGAAGGGCAAGGCCTCAAGATCACCCAGGCGCTGGCGCAGGCCGGCGTTACTAAGGGTGGCGACGGCGGCGCGATCCAGATCGGCACAATTTGGCTGCCGTTCGGCTTTGAGCAGAAGGCCGGCAAGGCGGCCCTCGGTTACATCCGTATTGTGCAGTTCGATCCAACCGACACCCGCGATGTCGTGAAAGACTTCATCGCTGCATTCAAAGCGAAATACAATGCCGATCCGACACACCTGAATGCCCACGCCTATGATCAGATCATGCTGATCGCGGACGTGGTCAAGCGCGGCGGCAAGGATGCGCAATCAATCCGTGATGGGCTCGCCGCCACCAAGAACTGGTCCGGCGTCACCGGCAGCGTGGAGTTCGACAAGACCAACCAGAACACCAAGATGGATACCGTCCATTACATGGAAACCAAGCCCGACATGTCATGGACAAGCCTGAAGTGGAACTGACCGGACGATGACAACAACGATCGTCCTCCAACAGGCGATCAACGGCATCGTTCTCGGAAGTCTCTACGTTCTGGTGGCGTTAGGCCTGACGCTGATTTACGGCGTGCTCGTGCAGATTAACTTCGCGCACGCGGACTTTGTCACGCTCGGCGCCTTCGCCGCGTATTTCTTCATGCACCTGGTGGGCGCCAATTACGTGCTCGTCATCGGCGTCGCGTTCGCCGTGGGCGCGGCGCTCGGCTGGCTGATCAACGCATCGATCTTCACGCCGTTAAGACGCAAAGGGAACGAGCTGTTACCGTTAATCGCCACGATCGGCGTCTCCGTGATGATGCAAAACCTGATGCTGGCGTGGTTCGGGCCGATCCCCTACGCTTTTGAAACGCCATACAGCAGCCAGGTTATCCGCTTTGCCGGAATCTTCGTATCTTGGCAAAACGTCATCATCATTGTGGTTTCGATCGTAACGATCGCGCTGCTTTATGCGTTTATG
>DASSLE010000206.1:0-5105 GCA_035689725.1 Pseudolabrys sp. | reverse complement strand
CTATGCTTTGGCGGTAGTAATCGTTCTCCACCTGGTTGCCGTTGTGCTCACTGAACTGCACGAGGGTGGCAGTATCACATCGGCCATGTTCACTGGCCGCAAAATTCTCACACATAGGCCGCCGGACGCGGCTTGAGACACAATCGCATCGTCTAGCGTGCCCGCCTCGTGGGTTCGGTTTATTGCCTTCGCCGTCCAAATAGCGATTGCCGTTTACTGGTCATGGGCATTGCTCCTGACGTAGCGATGTCCGCTTCTGGCACAAAGCGGACAATTCAACCACACTACGTTTGTCCGCTATTGGAGTGACAGCGGACAACGCTGGATTTTGGCCCGGGACGATTTGTCCGCTAAGACCCAAAGCGGACATTCAGCCTCCAAGGTCGAGGGCTTTGACCAGGTCGTCGATACGGCGAAGTTTATCTGGGTCCTGCGCCAGTGCGTGCCGAGCATCGGAAACAGCGGCCTTTGCCTTGTCGCGCTCTCCGAGGACCGTATAGGCGCGTACCAGTTTGAGCCAGCCGTCGAGATCTGATCCATTTGCCTTAAGACGTGAGGCTAGGCGATTGACCATTCCACGGATTATGTCGGTTTGTTGATCGGGCGTCAGTTTGGCAGCCGCCTCTAGGTCGTCGGCACTTGGGCCGGCGGTGACATTGGCCAGTTCGGCTTCGACACGAGTAGTGACTCGCGCACCAACCTGAGCCACGGTGCGCCAGGCACCGCTGCGGCAATCATGTTGCGCCAGATTTGAGCGGCAGCCTCACGGCGCCCATCCTGTTCGGCAGCGACCCCTAGGAAAAAGCGCGCGATCATCATGTTGGGATCGAGCGCTATGGCCCGTTCGAAAGCCGCTCGAGCGTCGGTAGTAACAATACCGTTAGCAGCGGCCATAATTGATTGACCGAGATCGGATTGGCGCTCGGCGCTATTGCCAAGAAGACGCAGCGCGTTTTGCCATGCAATCGTCGCATCATTAAATCGCTCGGGCTGCATGTGGCCTGAGCGATCTCTTCCCAACGCTTTCAGCGGACATCACAATTGAACGGGCCGCATGTCGGCTTTTGACCCATTGCAGACATTCGCCTGTATCCGTAACATCGTTTACGATGCGTTTACGCGCACGAGAATCTAATTCACGTCAGGGTCAGGTAGAGGCTGAACGGTCGAAAAGCATGGAGAGCGGATATGAGAGACCGCGATTTAATTCCTGATACGAAAGTGAGAGGTTTTGAATATGGCCTTGCTGGCGTCATCGGGGGCATCATGCTGCTGACCGTCGGTGCCGTCGTTTCGATGACGCCACGGCCAGCGAGCGCACTGCCGGCTTATTCTCAACAAACCGGCCTTGGCTGTGGCCGCTGTCACGTAAATCCCTCAGGAGGCGGGCCAAACACGGCGTTCGGTAAAGCCTTCGCAGCAAACGGCCACAAAGTACCATCAAAAAAGAAATAACGAGCGCTTTGTTGAGCTCGCGGTACATGTTCTTAGCACCGCTGACTATCTAAGCCGATGTCCGCTATTGGCACTTAGCGGACAATCCGAATGCACCCGCGTTTGTCCGCTATTGGAGAACAGCGGACATCGCGCGGACGTGCGGGAAGGCGGCCCCCGCCGCTCGACTCGGCGCGTAGATCAAAGAAAGGCCGAGCAATGCCCGGCCTCTATGCTTTAGCGCGAATTAGAACGCGTCGTATTGCTCCGTGGGAACCTGCCCCACTGCACCCTTGAGTTACGGGGCCGCGCGGTTGATCTGAGTCAAAGTGTTTGCCGACCGAGACAAGGCATGATTAGTTTTTTAAACATGGGAGAAAACTAATGATTAGGTTGATCGCTGTTGCTGCCTTTGCCTTAACCGTCGCAACGTCGGCGCAGGCCATGTCGCCCGCGCCGTTTAATCAGCCGGACAGCATGACCACGCAAGTCGCCTACGGATGCGGAGCGGGTAGGACACGAGTTGGTGGTGTCTGCGTGGCCAGAACGACCAAACGCCAAGTCCGCAGGTGCGCGGTGTGGGGTGTAGGGAACGTCTGCACTCGGTGGTATTGAGACGCCATCGAACTGACCAGGGAAATGACCCAACGTCATTAGGGCACAGATTGTGCCCCTGTCTAGACGTCAGCTTTGAGTCAAAAGCAGACATAGCTGTACGACTGAGTGATGTCCGCTCTTACCCCAAAAGCGGACATTGAGAGGCTCAATCGGAATGTCTGCTAAGTGCCAATAGCGACATTGGCCGGGCACACCAGCAATGTCCGCTTTGTGCCAGATGCAAACATCTTGACCAATTTCTTTTACGGCCGATAGTCCCGAAGCGCCGAATTAACTCTTGTCGCGTGGCACCGCATCCAAGTGACCGCCTTGATTCTAGTCGGCGGTCACTCAACAGGGAGGACACACTCATCATTGATCCCGTGATCCTGAACCTCGCGGTGGCATTTGGTATCGGCCTATTAATTGGCGCCGAACGGGAGCGCCGCAAAGGCGAAGGTCCTTCGCGTTCTCCCGCGGGGATACGAACGTTCACGGTCACCTCGCTTGCTGGTGCCGTCAGCATCATTGTTGGCGGTGAGGTGTTGCTTGCGGTTACAACCGCGGGCGTCATCATATTGACGGCGGCGGCCTATTGGCGTGGGCACGACGACGATCCTGGCCTGACGACCGAAATCGCACTGATCCTGACCGCCCTACTCGGTGGTCTTTCGATGCAACAACCGGCGCTGGCAGCCGGCCTCGCGGTTACCGTTACTGTTCTGCTCTCCGCCCGGTCTTGGCTCCACCGCTTCGTCCACTCGGTGCTCACAGAAGACGAACTGAATGATGCTTTGATTTTCGCCGGCGCGACCCTTGTTGTCCTGCCGCTCGTTCCGGATCGTCCATTTGGGCCATACGACGCGATAAACCCGCACTCTATTTGGATCCTCGTCATTCTTGTTATGGCCATCAGCGCCGCGGGCTACATCGCAGTACGACTACTTGGCGCCAAGTTCGGACTTCCGATCGCAGGTCTCGCATCAGGCTTCATCTCAAGCACCGCGACGATCGGCGCAATGGGTGCGCGGGCTGCAAAGACGCCGGACGTTCTAGCGGCTGCAGTTGCCGGTGCGGTATTGTCAACGATTGCGACGATAGTCCAGATGGCGCTTGTTCTCGCCGCCACTAGCATGACAACGCTTCGAGCCCTGTCGGTACCACTGATCTGCGCCGGCTTGGCTGCCGTCGTCTATGGAGCTGTTTTTACTGTCCGGGCTCTGCAACAGAAGACCGAAAGTGAAGCCCAAAGTGGCCGAGCCTTCAGCCTACGGCATTAGTATTCGCCTTAACCCTTTCCAGCATCCTCGTTGCTTCCGCAGCGCTCCGGGAATGGTTTGGTGAGACAGGTGTTATTGTGGCCGCCGCCCTCGCCGGCTTCGTCGATACGCATTCAGCCGCAATCTCGGTTGCTTCGCTCGTCGCATCGGGAAAGATGAGTGCAGCTGACGCTGTTTTCCCAATTCTGGCTGGGCTTTCGACCAACACGATCAGCAAGATGTTCCTCGCTGGCACCAGCGGCGGGCGTTCTTTTGCTCTTCGTGTGATGCCGGGACTGATAGTTGTTGCGCTGGCGGCCTGGGCAGGCGCGCTGGCCCTTGTAATCTCAGGCTGAGCGGAAAAGGCGCTTTCGAGGATGGGCCGGAGATTGCCGATGTCCCCTTTGGGTCATTAGCGGACAAACCATCGCGGGCCAAAATCCACCTTTATCGCTCTTGTCCAATGGCGGACAAAATGGTGCGTCGCGTCGAACGACGCTAAGTGCCAAAAACGACTAAGTCCGCGTCGCGCCGGCAGACTTAAGCGTTGATCACCAGCTCAGTTTTTCATCGACACGAACGGTTCCTGCACTTCACCCGATTTGTAGCGTGTTGGGTAAAGAATAACCTGCTTGCCTGCTTGCTTGAACTGCTCAACGTCGTTACCGGCGATACCGCGATACTGGACATAGAGAACGCGCGGCTCGGCCCACTCACCCCTGGCACCAAACTTGATATCGCCAACGACAGTTTTGAAACTCGAGCTACGGATATAGTCGGCGAGCTTCTGATCATCGGTCGAGCCAACCGCGTTAATCGCCGCCTCGAGAATCTGCACCTCGGAATAGGCAAAGGGTGGGATGTAAATCCCCAGCGGATCAACGCCGGCCTGCGCCGCGCGTTCCCGGTATCGCACAAGAAACTGCTCGATGCCCGGAAACTTCATTGTCGGCTCGGGAACATACAGATCATAGCAAACGATGTTGTTGAGCATCGGCCCAAGTTTCTGCTTAAAGGCGGCAAATTGCAGACCGATCATGCCGCCGCCGACCAAGCGGGCGCTGAAGCCAATTTCGTGGATGGAGCTGATCATGCCGACGGAGTCCGTCGGGTAGGTAGCCATAAAGAGCAGATCGGGGTTAGTTGCTTTGATCGACCTTATGATCGGCGTGAAATCGACCATACTCGACGGATAGGCACGATCATAAACAATCTTGATTCCAGCCTGCTTGGCATTCTCGCGGGCGCCTTCGAGCGCAAGCTTCGGATATTCGGCATCGGCGCCGACCAGCGCAACGGTCTGCGGCTTTGGCTTCATCGCCGCGGCTATTTCGAAAAATCCTTTCGAGAGCTCGAATTTTGCATTCGGGCCATTCGGCTGCAGTTGGAAGTACCGGTTGTATTTAAATTCGTCATTGGCCGCGAGTGCGAACAGCGATAGGAAGAGCTTCTTGCGCTGGATCACGATCGGCATGGCCGCCGCCGTCGGGACGGTCGCATATCCTGAGAGGAGAAGATCGACTTTGTCGACATCGAGCAACTTCGTATAGATCGAAGGTACCGCTGATGGATTGGATTGGTCATCGTAGAAGACAAGCTCGACCTTGCGCCCAAGCAGGCCGCCACGAGCATTAACGTCTTCAGCCCAAATTTGATAGGCAAGCAAGGCGGCTTTGCCGCCACCGGCAAGACCGCCGGAAAGGGCCATACTGAAACCGATTTTAATTGGATTTGCAGACTGTGCGGCAGCAGGGATCGCCAGCGTTGCGAGAGCCGTTCCTGCAATCGCCAGCGTCTCGCGTCGAGTAACACGAC